>JABZHE010000100.1:0-4225 GCA_015259025.1 Atopobium sp.
ACGGTATCTCCAGGAACAGCACCACCAGAGATGAAAACCGTTTTGCCTTCTGAAGTATGAGCAATGGCATCCGGGCCATAGCTCATGCGTTCAACATGTAAGGTGAGCTCAGACACTTAGTAGACCATTCCCATTGCTTCGCGGACCTCATCGAGCGTGGCGTTAGCAATAACGTTTGCACGAGCGTTTCCGTCGTGGATGATGTCACGAATAAGGTCTGGCTGAGCAGCAAACTCTGCACGCCTCTGACGAATTGGCTCAAAGTAGGTGTTAACAGCATCAATGACGTAAGCTTTGAGCGCTCCGCCGCCGCCCATACCAATCTCGCCAGCAATCTCTTTTGGGTCACGACCAGTACAAATACCAGCAGTGGTGAGAAGTGCAGAAACGCCAGGACGATTGTCTGGGTCAAAGGTAATCATGCGCTCGGAGTCAGTCTTGGACTTCTTGATGAGCTTGGCAGTTTCTTCAGCTGTCATAGAAAGTGAGATAGCGTTGCCGTAAGACTTGCTCATCTTGCGACCATCAAGACCAGGAATCAATGGGGTAGAGGTGAGAAGGCCAGAAACTTCTGGGAACACCTTGCCGTAGCGCTCATTAAAGCGACGGGCGATTTTAGAGGTAATCTCGATGTGAGGCAGTTGGTCGCGACCAACAGGAACAATATTTCCTTTGCAGAAAAGAATGTCGCATGCTTGGTGCACAGGATAAGTGAGGAGAAGGCCTGTAAGAGCATGGCCAGATGCTTCCTGCTCTGCCTTAACGGTTGGATTTCTATGAAGCTCAGACTCGGTAACAAGCGAGAGGAACGGCAACATAAGCTGGTTAAGAGCTGGAACTGCAGAATGCGTGAAAATCATAGTCTTTTCTGGATCAATTCCGCAGGCCAGATAATCAATAACCATATTGTAGACATTATCTGCAATATGCTCGGTAGTGTCTCTGTCTGTAATAACCTGATAATCAGCAATAATAATATTGGTATGAACACCAAGATTTTGGAGTCTTACGCGCTCAACAATAGTGCCAAAGTAATGACCAAGGTGAAGTCTTCCAGTAGGACGGTCACCAGTAAGCATGTTGTACTTTCCTGCATGCTCGGCTAGATCAGCCTGGATTTCATCAGAACGGCGTACAGCTGCTTCATAACTGCCTTCATTTGGCATAGTGACTCCTTGTTAATCTCAAATTTTTGCTTTCATTATTTTATTTCAATAAAAGTATTTTCCTCACACAATCTTTAATTTTATCAGCCTTAATTTCCATCAGCCCTAATTCCTGTAAGCGGTATTTTTAATGCGTTTACGAAATTATATGAATTTATCATGCAGTATATATAATGAAAAATACCTATAGACTACTTAGGTAGTTTAGAGGAAATTATGAAATGGGAAAAATAGTTGGGTGGGATACCATGATCCTTGGAATGGAGTTTCCGTTAGTAGGAATTTTGCTTCAACCTGCGTTTTGGATAGTACTGTTGTTAATTGTTTTAATTGTTTTATTTGTAACTAAGAAGTCCAAGTAATGCTTCTTATATATCTAATTTGATTCGTAGGACAAGTTTTAGATTAACAGAAAAATATCCGCCGCATCGTTAAGCTATTGTATCGATCATAGGTATTTAACATCTACTGTTTTCCAAGCTGTTTGCGTTCAAGGGAACGGGCGATAAGGACTTGCTTGCGCAGCTCTGGAATCTTTTTTCCATCCATGGCAGGAGTATCAGAAAGCTTGTAAGGAATGCCAAGCTCTTCATACTTTTTTACGCCCATCACGTGATAGGGAAGTAGATCTAATCCAATAACGTTATCCCAGTGAGCGATGATTCTACCAACGCCAGCAAGTTCTTCTGGTGAATCAGTAATTCCAGGCACTACAACATGTCTGATAAGAACTTTAATACCTCTACGGTTAAGCTCATCGCCAAACGCAAGCGGTCTTTCTGAGCCAACTTCACAAAGACTTATGTGGCCCTTTGGATCAGAATGCTTGATATCAAGAAGCACTAAATCAGTGTTATCAAGCACGCGATCAAATTTCTCAGGAGTATCTGGATTGTAGGCAACGCCAGAAGAATCAAGACAGGTATGAATACGTCCACGAGGGTCATTATGGGCTGCCTCAAAAAGAGCTCCAACAAACTCTGGCTGGGCGAGTGGTTCGCCGCCAGTGGCTGTAATTCCGCCGTTTCTATAAAAAGCTCTATTACGGTTAAAGGTGGCAAGAATTTCTTTTACCGATTTTTCTGTTCCAATACCAAATTGCCAGGTATCTGGGTTGTGACAATAGGCACAGCGCATGGGACATCCCTGTGTAAACACAACCAGGCGAGTTCCAGGACCATCTACAGTACCAAAGGTCTCAATAGAGTGGACCCGCCCACAAACTGTGAGCGGGTCATTGAGATCCATGTGAGTATCAGAACAAGACATGGACAAGAAATCCTTAGAGAGCGTCGTGGAAGGTACGAGAAATAACGTCGTCCTGCTGCTCTTTGGTAAGGGAGTTGAACTTAACAGCGTAACCAGAAACGCGAATGGTCAGCTGAGGATACTTCTCTGGGTGTGCCTGAGCATCAAGAAGAGTGTCCTTAGTAAATACGTTAACGTTGAGGTGATGACCGCCCTTCTCGGCATAGCCATCGATCATGTTTACAAGGTTGTCAATCTGCTCGGAAGCTACTTCGTTGGACTGCATGTGTTTCTCCTTACGAGTTTGTTGGCGAGAAGAAACGTGTAGATAGATCTTCTCGCCAGGGCTTGTTATTTACGATCCTCAGCACCTTCAGCTGCGGATGGATCTGCCTCACAGGCGCAATCAATCTTGTTCTCAATCTGAATATCAAGATTCATATCAGAGAAATCGATGTGCTCAAGGTCAAGCTCACTGCCATGGAAGTAGACGTCAGAGCCCTTACCAAGAGCGTTAGGAATGATTGAGAAGGTATTGGAAATACCGTCTTGCGCGTCGTTGAATGGAAGCTTAGCAACGGATGCCAGAGATGCAACAGCACCGTGAGTGTCGCGGTGGTGCATTGGGTTAGCGCCAGGAGCAAAAGGAACGCCTGCACGACGGCCATCAGGAGTGTTGCCGGTAGCCTTACCATATACAACGTTAGAGGTAATGGTCAGGATAGAAGTGGTTGGGACAGAATCACGGTAAGTGTGGTTCTGACGAATCATGTTCATGAAAATCTCAACGATGTCATGAGCAATGGTGTCAACGCGGTCATCATCGTTACCGTACTTAGGGAAGTCACCCTCAGTGACGTAATCGGTAACAAGACCGGTCTCATCGCGGACAACCCTTACCTTTGCATACTTGATTGCAGAGAGGGAGTCGGCAACAACAGAAAGGCCTGCGATACCTGTTGCAAACCAACGGTGAACATGCTCATCGTGCAGAGCCATCTGGATGCGCTCGTAGCTGTACTTATCATGCATGTAGTGGATTGCGTTAAGAGCGTTGACATAAACGCCAGCAAGCCAGCGCATCATGTCCATATACTTGGAGAAGACATCGTCGTAATCAAGGTACTCACCCTCAACTGCACGGTACTTAGGACCAATCTGTTCGCCGGTCTTCTCGTCACGACCGCCATTGATTGCGTAAAGCAGGCACTTAGCAAGGTTTGCACGAGCACCAAAGAACTGCATCTCTTTACCAACACGCATGGAGCTGACGCAGCAAGCAATTGCGTAGTCATCGCCATGATAGACGCGCATAAGATCGTCATTCTCGTACTGGATAGAGCTGGTAGTAATAGAAATCTTTGCGCAATAGCGTTTGAAGCCTACAGGAAGCTTAGTAGACCACAGAACGGTTAGGTTAGGCTCTGGGCTGGTACCCATGTTCTCAAGGGTGTGGAGCCAGCGGAAGCAGGACTTGGTAACCATAGAGCGGCCATCAATGCCAATGCCACCAATGGACTCAGTGACCCACTGAGGGTCTCCAGAGAAGAGCTCGTTGTACTCAGGAGTACGAGCAAACTTGACCATACGAAGCTTCATAACCAGGTGGTCAACAATCTCCTGAATCTCAGATTCAGTGAAGGTACCACGAGCAAGATCGCGCTCTGCATAGATGTCCAGGAAGGTGGTGTTGCGACCAATGGACATTGCAGCGCCATTCTGCTCTTTTACAGCTGCGAGGTAGCCCAGGTAGAGCCACTGAACAGCCTCTTTGAAGTTCTCTGCAGGACGGCTCAAGTCAAAGCCGTAAA
>JABZHE010000101.1:0-4162 GCA_015259025.1 Atopobium sp.
TCCATAGGAAGCTGTCCTAAAGGCTTGAGGTTAAATGCTGCTGCGGTCTCGGCAAGCTTTGATGGACCGTAAGGTTCAATGCGCTCATCGCAGTGAGGGCAGGTGATATATGCCATGTTCTCAATCAAACCAAGTACAGGTACATGCATCATTTCTGCCATGCGCACTGCCTTGCCCACAACCATCTGAACAAGATCTTATGGAGAAGAAACAATTACAACACCTTCAACAGGGAGGGACTGGAATACCGTCAGCGCAACATCGCCTGTTCCTGGAGGCATATCAATAAGCAGGTAATCCAGGTCACCCCAGTTGCACTGGCTGTAGAACTGCTGGATAGCGCCAGCAACAACGGGGCCTCTCCAGAGAACTGGATCGGTCTCGTTCTGAAGCACCAGGTTGGCGCTCATAATCTTGATACCGTTTGCATCCTCGATAGGAATAAGCTGCTCTTCAACGCCGTAAGAGCGCTCATCAGAGATGCCAAACATGCGAGGAATTGAAGGGCCGGTAATATCACCGTCAAGAATACCAACGCGCTTACCTGCGCGAGCAAGGTTAGTTGCAAGAATGCCGGTGACAAAAGACTTGCCAACGCCGCCCTTACCGGAAACAACGCCAATAACGTGCTTAACGCTTGAGTGTTGATTGAGTTCAAAGCCGGCAGGTGGCTGTGGCTCTTTCTTTTTGCCATGCAGCGCAGCGTCAATCTCTTTACGAAGCGCCTCGCGATCAATATCTACGTCTGCCATGTCTCTCCTTATGTAGCAGTTGTATGCAGTAACTACTTAATTCTACCCATAGAAGTTTATGGCAAACGAGATAGCTATAATCTTTTCGGCGCACTTTAGCTGAACGTAGGAGGTTCACATGATTTTCTCGTCAATTAAAAACTTATCTGAGAATGACTTTGGTCAGAAATATATGGCTTGTGCTGCGGAGTTTCTAGCAGCACACAATCTTGACGAGCTGCCTTTGGGCAAAACAGAAATTGATGGAGATAACGTTTTTGTGAACATCATGGAGTTTGAGCCCGCTCTTCCTGGCGAGAAGGACTATGAGGCTCATAAGATTTACGCAGATATTCATGTGGTTATTTCTGGCACCGAAAGCATCGCTGTTGCCCCTCTTGAGCAGTGTGTTCTTAAGGGTGAGTTTAATGCTGACGCTGATTTTGGCGCTTACACCAATCCTGGAGAAGAGACATGGGTTACCTTGCACGCTGGTGATTTTCTAGTGACACCTCCATCTGATGCTCACAAACCAGGCTGTACGCTGGAGAAATCTGGCTCAAAGCTCAAAAAAGCCGTGATGAAGGTTCGCATTAAATAGGGAAGCGCGCTTGCCGTGTTTTGGCGGCACTATCTTGGGTATACTAGAACATCAGTACGCACAAATTGTATCGGTGTGTACTGATGTTGTTTTCTATTGTTTGGCAGTTGGCGCGTAAAAGAAATGCGCATGTCAAACTGGTTATGTGAGGAACTATGGCTTCAAGCAAAATTGCTATCCGTGGTGCACGAGAGCACAACCTGCAAGACATTGATATTGATATCCCTCGTGATCAGCTGGTAGTTATTACGGGACTTTCTGGTTCGGGCAAGTCGAGCCTTGCCTTCGACACCATTTACGCAGAGGGACAGCGCCGCTACGTTGAGTCCTTGTCCAGCTATGCCCGTCAGTTCTTGGGACAGATGGATAAGCCAGATCTTGACTCTATTGACGGTCTTTCTCCAGCGGTGTCCATCGATCAGAAGACAACTTCTAGAAATCCTCGCTCTACCGTAGGTACCGTTACAGAAATCTACGACTATCTGCGCCTTTTATATGCTCGCATGGGCACTCCTCACTGCCCTGAGTGTGGTCGCGTTATTGAGCGCCAGACAACAGATCAGGTTGCCGATAAAATCCTCGAGGCGGGGCAGGGACGTAGAGCTTATGTCCTGGCTCCTGTTGTTTTGGGTCGCAAGGGCGAGTACGTCAAGCTCTTTGAAGACTTGCGCAAAGAAGGATTTTCTCGCGTTCGTGTTGACGGTGTTGTGCGTGAGCTTGATGAAGAAATCACGCTGGGAAAGACCCTCAAACACGATATTGAGGTGGTTGTAGACCGTATTGTCATTCGTCCTGATTCTTTGGGCCGCATTGTTGAGGGTGTTGAGCAGGCAACCAAGCTTGCCCAGGGCAAGGTAGGCATATTGCTCCTGGCCGATAAATCCAATCCAGAGACTATGCCAGAAGAGCTCTTGCAGTATTCGCTGGCGCTTGCTTGTCCTATTCACGGTCACTCTATGGATGACCTGCAGCCTCGCGATTTCTCCTTCAACGCTCCTTACGGCGCCTGCCCTGACTGTGATGGTCTAGGAACTCGTAAAATTATTGATGCTGCAGCACTCATTGCTGATCCAAAGCTGTCTGTTTCTGAAGGCGTTTTTGGAAGTCTCTTTGGTCATTCCAATTACTATCCTCAGATTTTGTCTGCAGTCTGCAAACATTTTGACGTTTCTGATACAACGCCTTGGAACAAGCTACCAAAGAAGGTACAAGATGCCCTTCTCGGTGGTCTTGGTTCAACTAAGATTCGTGTTGACTACAAAACGCGAGACGGCCGCAATACGCACTGGTTTACCACGTTCTCTGGTGTCAGAAAGATTCTTTTTGACAAGTATCAAGAGACCACGTCAGAGAATATGAAGACGCATCTTGAGAAGTACATTCGTGAGATGCCTTGTACAACCTGTCACGGAGCTCGCTTAAAGCCAGAAATTCTCTCCGTTACGGTTGGCGAGAAGAACATCTGGGAGGTCTGTGAACTTTCCTGCAAAGAGTCACTCCAGTTCTTCAAGCAGCTGACTATTACTGACCGTCAGAAGGTCATTGCAGGTCCTATTGTCAAAGAGATTGTGGCAAGGCTGCAGTTCTTGGTTAACGTCGGCTTGGACTATCTCACGCTTTCTCGTGCAGCAGCATCGCTTTCTGGTGGAGAAGCCCAGCGTATACGTTTGGCAACTCAGATTGGCGCTGGTCTTATGGGCGTCCTTTACATTCTGGACGAGCCTTCTATTGGTCTGCATCAAAGAGACAACAACCGTCTTATTGAGACCCTCAAGCAGCTCAGAGACCGCGGTAATACCGTACTTGTTGTCGAGCACGATGAAGATACCATTCGTGCAGCTGACTACGTCATTGACATGGGTCCTGGCGCTGGTGAGCTTGGTGGTCACGTTGTTGCTGCTGGAACTCCAGAAGAAATCATTAAGAACCCTGATTCCATCACAGGTGCGTACCTTACAGGAAAGAAGCAGATTAGACTTCCAGAGGCTCGCCGTAAGCCTGGCCGCGGAAAGATTAAGATTACGGGAGCTAGCGCCAATAACCTTAAAAACGTTTCTGCCTCAATTGAGCTGGGTACGCTGACGGTAGTTACAGGCGTTTCTGGCTCTGGTAAGTCTTCTTTGGTTACCGATACCCTTGCCCCCGCGCTTACTAATGCAGTTCAGCATTCAAAGCGTGTGGTGGGAGAGTATAAAAAGCTTGAAGGCGTTGATCTTATCGATAAGGTCATTGATATTGACCAGAGTCCTATTGGAAGAACACCTCGTTCTAATCCAGCAACCTATATTGGCCTTTGGGATGACCTGCGTGCACTGTACGCTTCAGTCCCAGAGTCTCGTGCTCGTGGTTACTCAGCTGGTCGTTTCTCGTTTAACGTCCAGGGAGGCCGCTGCGAGGCTTGTAAGGGCGACGGTCAGATCAAGATTGAGATGAACTTCCTGCCTGACGTCTATGTTCCTTGCGAGGTCTGCCACGGTAAGCGCTACAACCGCGAGACGCTCGAGATTCTCTATCACGGCAAGTCCGTCTCCGACGTGCTTGATATGACGGTTCATGAGGCGCTTGCGTTCTTTGCAAACATTCCTCGCATTAAGAACAAGCTGCAGACTCTCCATGATGTTGGCCTAGGCTACATTCACCTTGGTCAACCAGCAACCACACTTTCTGGTGGCGAGGCACAGCGCGTCAAACTTGCAAAAGAGCTTCACCGTCAGCAGACTGGTAAAACTCTTTATATTCTGGATGAGCCAACAACTGGCCTTCATTTTGAGGATGTCTGACAGCTTATTGTTGTTCTTGAGCGTCTTGTTGATGCGGGTAACACCGTTCT
>JABZHE010000102.1:0-4154 GCA_015259025.1 Atopobium sp.
TTCTTATATAATATGACATGTCAGATTTATTAATACAAGAGAGAAGGGCAATTATGCAATATCAGCTTCCTAAAGACTTTTTCTTTGGCGGGGCTATGTCTGGCCCGCAAACTGAAGGCAGATGGCAAGATGACGGAAGAATCCCTAGCATTTGGGATACTTGGTCTAACCTTGACATCACCGCCTTTCACAACCGCGTAGGGTCTTACGGTGGCAATGATTTTAGCAGCAGAATGGAAGAGGATTTTGAGCTTCTTAAGTCAATAGGAATGGACTCGGTTCGTACTTCTATCCAGTGGAGTCGCCTTTTAGATATTGATGGCAACCTTAATCCAGAGGGTGAGAGGTACTATCACCAGCTCTTTGCTACAGCAAAGAAGGTTGGTATTGAGATTTTTGTAAACCTCTATCACTTTGATATGCCTGAATACCTCTTCAATCGCGGTGGTTGGGAGTCTCGCGAGGTAGTTGAGGCATATGCACATTATGCACGCATTGCGTTTGAGACTTTTGGTAAAGAGATTCGTTACTGGTTTACTTTTAATGAGCCAATTGTTGAGTCTGAGATGCGCTATACCGTTGGCGGATGGTTTCCTTTTGTAAAGAATTATTCGCGCGCTCGTGCTGTTCAGTACAATATTTCGCTTGCTCATGCGCTTGGTGTCCGTGAGTATCGTCGCGCAAAAGCAGCAGGTTTTATGCTTGAGGATTCTCGCATTGGTCTTATCAACTGCTTTGCACCACCATATACCAAAGAGAATCCATCTGAGGCAGACCTTGAGGCGCTGCGTATGACCGACGGCGTCAACATTCGCTGGTGGCTTGACCTGGTAACCAAGGGAGAGCTTCCACAGGATGTCATTGATACGCTGCAGACTCATGGCGTTGACCTGCCTATCCGCCCTGAGGACAAGCTTATTCTTGCCGACGGCGTTGTGGATTGGTTGGGCTGCAATTATTACCACCCAGAGCGTATTCAGGCTCCTGCAAAAGATACTGACGAGAATGGTATTCCAAACTTTGCCGATCCCTATATCTGGCCAGAAGCAGAGATGAATGTTTCTCGTGGTTGGGAGATTTACCCACAGGGACTCTACGACTTTGCCATGAAGGTTCGCGATGAGTATCCAGAGCTTGAGTGGTTTGTTTCCGAGAATGGCATGGGTGTAGAGCGAGAAGATCTTAAGAAAGACGAAAACGGCGTAATTCAGGACGACTACCGTGTTGATTTTGTCCGTCGTCATCTTGAGTGGATTGCTCGTGCAATTCAGGCCGGCGCAAAATGCCGTGGTTATCACTACTGGGCCATCATCGATAACTGGTCTTGGGCAAATGCCTTCAAGAACCGTTATGGCTTTGTCGAGGTTGACCTGGAAGATAACTACAACCGTCGTCTTAAGAAATCAGCTGAGTGGCTTAAGCAAGTTGCCACTACACATATAGTTGACTAGAAACTCGTGAAAGGAGTTTGCTCATGGCAAAAGATAATGGCCAAGCATCGTTTCTAGATAAATTTGCAGAAGTTTCTGCAAAAGTAGGTAATCAAGTTCACTTGAGGAGCCTGCGCGATGCATTTGCAACTGTCAGCCCAATTTACATTTTGGCTGGTATTGCAGTACTGATCAACAACGTTCTGTTCCCACTCATCTTTGCAAACGACCCAGTTACCCTGGCTAATTTCAAGGTTTGGGGTGCAGCAGTTGCTCAGGGCACTCTGAGTTTCTCGGCAGTTATTCTTGCAGGCATTATTGGTTATTGCCTTGCTCGTAACAAGCGTTTTGAGAACGCAATTTCTTGTGTTGTTATTGGTATTGCGGCTCTTATCATCATGATGCCTCAGAGCATTGTTGCTACTGCAGGTGCTGTTCTTCACGCAGCTAACGCCGCTGACGCAGCCGCCGCAGCAGTCGCACTTCCAGTAGCTGATGTTGCTAAGCTCCTGCCAACTGGTTATGCAGTTACCGGCGTTGATGTAACTGGTGCTTTCTCCACTTCCTTCACCGGTACTAACGGCCTCTTTGGTGCAATCATTATTGGTCTGCTTTCCACCACTATCTTCATCAAGCTCTCCAGCGTTAAGCAGCTGAAGGTCAACCTTGGTGAGGGCGTTCCACCAGCGGTTGCGGATTCTTTTAACACCATGATTCCTATGATGTTGACCCTTACCGTCTTTGGTATCGCATCTGCTCTTCTTGCAGTTTGCGCTGGCACTGACCTTATGACCATCATTGCAACAAGCATTTCTGCCCCACTGAAGGGTCTCATGAATGCTGGTCCATTTGCAGTCATCATCATCTACACCTTTGCTAACCTGCTCTTCTGCCTTGGTATTCACCAGTCCACCATCTCTGGTGTTCTGATTGAGCCAATCCTGACCATGCTTATTGTTGACAACATGGCAACCTTTGCAGCTGGTCAGCCAATCCCTCAGGACCACTACATGAACATGCAGATCATCAACACCTTTGCTCTGATTGGTGGTTCTGGTTGTACTCTGATGCTGCTTCTTGACACCTTTGTCTTCTCCAAGAACAAGGCTTCTAAAGACGTTGCAGCACTTTCTCTTCTCCCAGGTATCTTCAACATCAACGAGCCAGTTATTTACGGTTACCCAATCGTCTTTAACCTTCCTCTGATGATTCCATTTGTTCTTGTTCCAGATTTGTTCATCGGTCTGCCCTACCTGTTTACCAACCTTGGTTGGATTAGCCCTTGCGTTGCAATGGTTCCTTGGACCACCCCAGTCTTCCTGAGTGGTTGGCTGGCAACCGGTGGCGACGTTCGTGCCGTCATCTGGCAGGTCATCGAGGTTATTCTCGCCATGGCAATTTACCTGCCATTCATGAAGATTTCCGAGCGTGCACAGGCCAAGCAGGCTGAGGCTCTTGCAGAGAACGCTCAGGATGCAGAGTAGTTTGTAAGCTTATAATCTGAGTATCACTTGAAGTCAGCCATCGTATTTGGTGGCTGGCTCATCAAAAGGAGATCACATGAAAATCTTACTTGCTTGCAACGCCGGAATGTCCACCAGTCTGCTTGTTCAGAAGCTTCAGAAAGAGGCAGCTTCTCGCGGTTTGGACGTAGAGATTATTGCAAATCCTCTGAACAAGGCACTTGAGCTCATTGACGGTGCAGACGTCTTTTTGCTTGGACCTCAGATTGCGTATGCAAAGGCAGATGTTGAGGCTGCAGCAGGATCTATTCCCGTAGCTGTTATTCCTATGGTTGACTACGGCAGGATGAACGCTGCAAAGATTCTTGACGATGCACTTGAGCTTATTAAATAAGCTGCAAAAGATTTTCTGAGCTCCCAGGTGCTCACGAAAAGAGTATGGGGTAAAAAATGGCTTTAGATGACGGCATGACTGCTACGCAAGAAGCAGCCTTTGAGATTATTGCTACCGTTGGAACGGCAAAGTCAATGTATATTGGCGCTATCCAGAAGGCAAAAACAGGCGATATTGAAGGCGCGCGTGCAGATATTATTGCTGGTACAGAGATCTTTAATGAGGGCCATAGCACGCATCTGAACATGCTGCAGCAGTCCGCAATTGATAACAGCAATGTTGAGTTCTCGCTCATCTTGCTCCACGCTGAGGACCAGCTTATGCAGGCCGAGTCTTTCCGCATTATTGCTGAGGACTTTATTGACGTGTACGAGAAGCTCCTTAACAAGTAGCTGGCGAGAAAAACATGTGTGCAGAGACGCTTCTTGGTGCGTAAGCGGTCGGCGTATAGAGCGCTTGGCGCGTAGAGTGTCAGCTGCGTAGAACAACGCTCATTTCACGTAAACAAAAGGCGAGAAGATCAATTGGTCTTCTCGCCTTATTTTGTGTCTTGCGACTTTCTAGCAAGCGTTACTTTCTGGAAAGCGTGTCAGTGTTCCAGGTGCTGCTCTGAGAGCTGATGGTAACGGTTTTGCCGCCGTTGGTGGAGGAGAGGGTGAAGGGTTCGCTCCTGCCGCTGACCTGGCCATTGAAATCAAGCTCAAGCTTGTTTTCGTCACCAGTCCAGGTGCCACGAACCTCAGGCTGACCACCGATACGCCAAATGACCGTGCCGTCCTTCTGGATGACAACCTCCATTGACTTGCCGTCGGTGCCGGTGCCGCTGTAGGTGCCAACCCACTTCTGACCCTTCTTGCGGTCTTCCTC
>JABZHE010000103.1:0-4132 GCA_015259025.1 Atopobium sp.
GCTTATGCTGCGCTTTATTCCAACACTTGCGGGCGACGCCGTATCCATTTCCGAGGCTCAAGCTGCTCGTGCAGGAGACGTTGCTTCAGGTTCGCTGCCCAAAAGACTCCGTGCTACCTTCTCCATTGTGGTAGCGCTTCTGGCCAGCTCGCTCAGGCATGCCAACAACCTTTCTAAGGCACTTGACGCTCGCCACTATGTAGCAGGGGCTTCTCGCACACGTTGGCATCAGCCAACCTTTGGCACTCGCGAAGTAATTGCCTTGGGCGTCACGGTTTGTTTTATCGCGTTTATCTTTGTGCTGGCGTAAAGCGCGCTGGCTTAAGCGCACTGACGAAAAACCTTCCTGCGTAAAACTTTTAACTAAATAATTTGTATTTTTAACGCTCTGTTACAACCCATTTTTCTTTTCTCGACAACCGCCAATTTGGCCACCTAAGTAACGTACAATAAAGCCAGTAAAAGCGTTGAAGGCTTGCATTGAAAGGTGGCCCCATGGTCCTGCGCGTCTACGTCCAAAGAAAATCTGGTTTCGAGGGCGAGGCAAAAGCCCTGCTCAAAGAAGTGAAAGACCTTCTTGGTATTACCGAATTACAACGCATTGACCTGCTCAACCGCTACGATGTTGAGGGAATTTCAGAGGAACTCTTTGAGTCCTGCATCCCCACCGTTTTCTCCGAGCCACAGTCCGATCTTGCCAGCCGTACCATGCCAGAGTTTTCTTCTGAAGGTGCGGCTGTTCATACGTTTGCTGTTGAGTTTTTGCCTGGCCAGTTTGACCAGCGCGCTGACTCCGCAGCCGAGTGTGTGCAGCTCATCAGCCAGGGAGAGCGCCCACTTGTCCGCTCCGCCCGCATTTATGTGCTGACCGGAAACCTCACTGAGGCAGACGTTGCTGCCATCAAAAATTACCTGATTAACCCCGTTGAGGCTCGCGAGGCTTCCCTTGAGCTGCCCGAGACCCTCAAGATTTCCATTCCAGAGCCTGCTGACGTAGAGGTTCTTGAGGGCTTTAACGCCCTTGACCAGGACGGTCTCAAGGAGTTCATTGCTTCTCACGGCCTTGCTATGGACCTGGCTGACCTCACCTTCTGCCAGCAGTACTTCACCGATGAACAGCGCGATCCAACCATCACCGAGATTCGCGTCATTGATACCTACTGGTCAGACCACTGCCGCCACACCACCTTTAACACCGGAATTACCGGCGTGCAGATTGATGATGACCTGGTAAAGGCCGCGTTTGAGAAGTACCTCTCCATGCGCAAAGAGCTTGGGCGAGAAGATCGTGCCGTCTCTCTTTGGGACATGGCCACTATTGGTGCAAAGTACCTTCGCGAGAAGGGCGTCCTCACCAATCTTGATGAGTCAGAAGAAATCAACGCCTGTACCGTAAAGGTCAAGGTAGACGTTGACGGCAAAGACGAAGACTGGCTCTTCCTCTTCAAGAACGAGACTCACAACCACCCAACTGAGATTGAGCCTTTTGGTGGTGCAGCTACCTGCATCGGTGGAGCTATCCGCGACCCTCTTTCTGGCCGCAGCTACGTCTACCAGGCAATGCGCGTCACGGGCGCTGCAGACCCAACCGTTCCTGTTTCCCAAACCCTTCCTGGAAAGCTTCCTCAGCGCACCATCGTACGCACGGCAGCTGCAGGTTATTCCAGCTACGGCAACCAGATTGGCCTTGCTACCGGCCAGGTTTCTGAGCTCTACCACCCAGGCTACGTGGCAAAACGCATGGAGATTGGTGCTGTTGTAGGCGCAACTCCTCAAAGCCACGTTCGCCGCGAGCGTCCAGAAGATGGCGACATCATCGTTCTTCTCGGCGGCCGCACTGGTCGCGATGGCATTGGCGGCGCAACCGGTTCTTCCAAGGCTCACGACGCTGGCTCCATTGAGCGCGACGGTGCCGAGGTCCAGAAGGGTAACGCCCCTGTTGAGCGCAAGCTTCAGCGCCTCTTCCGCCGTGAAGATGCTTGCAAGCTCATCAAGCGCTGCAACGACTTTGGTGCAGGCGGCGTTTCTGTTGCTATCGGCGAGCTTGCCGACGGCCTCGACGTCAACCTGGACGCTGTTCCAAAGAAGTACGACGGTCTTGACGGTACTGAGCTGGCAATCTCTGAGTCTCAGGAGCGTATGGCCGTTGCTCTTGAGGCAAAAGACGTTGAGCAGTTCTGCGCATACGCTCGCGAAGAAAACCTTGAGGCAACCATTGTGGCAACCGTCACCGAGGATCCTCGCCTGGTCATGCGCTGGCGCGGTCAGAAGATTGTCAACATTAGCCGCGCATTTCTCGCCTCAAACGGCGCTCCTAAATCAATTACCGTGCGCCTGGCCAAACCTCTTGCCTACCAGCGCACCTGGGCAGGCACAACTCTTGGCGAGAAACTCCACTCGCTGGTACGCGATCTAAACGTTGCCTCTAACAAGGGCCTCTCCGAGCGCTTTGACTCCACCATTGGCGCAGGTACCGTCCTCATGCCCTTTGGTGGTGCTCGACAGCTAACCCCTGCTCTTTCTATGGTGGCCAAGCTTCCTGTTATGGGCCAGACCAATACGGTCTCGGGCATGGCCTGGGGCTTTAACCCCTACCTCATGGAAGCCGACCAATTCCGCGGCGCCTACCTCTCTGTTGTTGAGTCCGTTTCCAAGCTGGTTGCTACCGGCTTTAAGTACCAGGACCTCTACCTCACCTTCCAGGAGTACTTCGAGAAGCTCGGTCAGAATCCTAACCGTTGGGGCAAGCCAGCCTCAGCTCTTCTCGGCGCACTAATGGCCCAGGTAAACCTAGGTCTTGCAGCCGTTGGCGGTAAGGACTCCATGTCCGGCACCTTTGAGGACTTAGACGTTCCACCAACACTGGTTTCGTTTGCAACCGGCCTTACCAAGGTAGACAAGATTATCTCCAACGAGTTCAAGGGCGCAGGTCATAGGCTTATCTCCATTGTTCCATCCTACGACGAGAGCGGCCTTCTCCCCGACAACGAGTCTCTGCTCACTGCATACAAGCTGGTTAGCACCCTTGTTCAGTCCAAGAGCGCCCTCGCCATCACCACACCAGGTTACGGCGGCGTGGCCGAGGCTCTCTTCAAGAGCTGCCTGGGCAACAAGCTGGGCGTTGAGCTTGTGCCAGAGATTTCTGCCGACGCGCTCTTCTCGCCAACTTACGGTGCCTTCATCGTTGAGCTGGCAGACGGCGTATCCGTTGACGACGTCGACGGCGTGTGCGTGGCTCCTCTGGGCGTCACCACGTCCGAGTACGCTTTCAGCGCATGTGGCGAGAAGATCGACCTCTCCGAGCTCCAGGAAGCATGGGAGCGCCCGCTTGAGGAGGTCTTCCCCTACCGCGGAGGCTCCGACGAGGCTGTAGAGAAAATCAGCTTCGACGGTGCATCCACACGACACTCCTATGCTGGTCCAGCCCTTATCGCACCTGCTCGCCCGCGCGTCATCATCCCCGTATTCCCTGGCAACAACTGCGAATACGACGTCGCGCGTGCCTTTGAGCGTGCGGGCGCTGATCCAACCACGTTGATTATCAACAACCTGACACCTCAGGACATTGTTGAGTCCGCAAATGCGCTGGCAGAGTCTATCAAGAAGAGTCAGATTGTCATGATTCCAGGCGGCTTCTCCGGCGGAGACGAGCCAGACGGATCTGCTAAGTTTATCTGCGCACTCTTCCGCGCTCCTCAGGTTACCGAAGCTGTTCGTGAGCTTCTGCAGCAGCGCGATGGCCTTATGCTGGGCATCTGCAACGGCTTCCAGGCGCTCATCAAGCTGGGACTTGTTCCTTACGGCGACATTCGCCCTATGGACGACACCTGCCCAACGCTGACGTTCAACACCATCGGCCGCCACCAGAGCCAGCTTGTTCGCACCAGCGTTGCCTCCACGATGTCCCCATGGCTCTCCAAGTGCGCACTTGGCGACATCCACACCATTGCCATCAGCCACGGAGAAGGCCGCTTTGTTGCCTCCAACGAGCTGCTTGAGACACTCAAGGCAAACGGCCAGATTGCAACACAGTACGTTGACGCAACAGGCACTCCAAGCATGGACTTCTCCGTTAACCCTAACGGCTCCGTCCTGGCTATCGAGGGTATTACCAGCCCCGATGGTCGTGTCC
>JABZHE010000104.1:0-4117 GCA_015259025.1 Atopobium sp.
CCTTACAACCCAAGTGCAGCAGAAGAGACTGTTGGCCAAGTCCCAGGCAACGAGCACAACTTTGATGACGACTCTAAGCAGTTCCGCCTTGCCGGTAATGATTTCAGCGGCAACGGTATGCTCAGCAAGCGTGGTCCAGTAACCATTCAGTTTGACAAGAATGGTCTTGCTGTTAGGAAGCTCGACTACACCATCAAGCTGGTCAACAAGCTGGACACCCCACTCACCGACATCGAGTTCATCGAGGACGTTGCCAACCCCGATAACCGTCTCTTCATGACTGCGCTGACCGGCAATCTTGTTGCAGTTGGCCAGCGAGTCGGACTGAGCATGGATCAGATTGAGGTCCGTGGCTACAAGGCAGATGGCAGCTACGACATCATTCCTACCAGGAAGAACGGTGCAAACTGGCTTTACCGTGCTGACATGAACTCGGCAAGCCAGCAGCAGCTGCAGTCCTATCTGGACCAGATCAACCAGGGTACACTTGATCCATCCAACGCTTCCGCTGTGTCTCCTCAGTACAGGAAGATTGGTATTTACTTCAAGAACGTAACCCTGCAGCCAACCAGCAACATTGATTTCAACATCCAGATGATGTTCATGAATCCATTTGGCGAGGTTTACAGCGACAGACCTCTTACCAACATCATCAAGGTCAACGCCAATAAAGTTAATACCGACGGTACCAAGACCCCAATGAACTTCTCCGCAAATTGGGATACTCGCTTTACTCCATTTAGCGAGAAGGTCTGGCTGTCCAAGTCCTCTTGGTACCAGCGCGTTGGTATGCCTAACGAGCGCTTTAGTGCTCGCGTGGGCTTTGCGCTGACAGAGCTTTCACCTGCTCGTTACCTGAAGAATCCAACCTTTGTCGATCTTCTCCCCGCTGGCGTTTCTTATGACGAGAACACCTCGGTTTCACCAATTGCTGACTCACTGCAGCCTGAGAAGGTTGAGTACATCAGGAACTACAACGAGACTGGACGCAATGCAATCAAGATTACCCTTCCGTCTGGATACGTGTATCAGTATGGAACCATGGGTTATGAGATTAGGAACCTGGTAATCAACGACGACATCATTCCTTCTAAGGCCGAGAATGACGTTCTGAACAACAATAATGACGTCTACTTCTACGCCACAAACTGGACTCACGGCACACCAGATGATTTCTCTGGTATGTACAACGCCAGTAACTTTGTCAAGGATGACCTCGACATCAATATGAATGGTGTCACTGATGAGACTATTCTGAAGGCAACCGCAAAGGTTCTTGGCAACAACGTTGAGAGTATCCAGTCTGATAAACACATCCGTAGTCTTGAGCCAAACATCGCTGGCGGCGGTACATTCTACGGTAGGGCATTTACCTCGGCTACTATCATGACTGACTTTGCTGGCGTCACCGATACCAGCGGACTCTTCCAGTATCGTCTGAGCATTCGTAACTACTACAACACGCCAATGAATAAGATCCTTATGTACGACGTGTTGCCATATGTGGGCGACGGCAGAAACTCTGCTTTCAGCAATACACTTCAGGGTCCTATTGAGCTGAAGATTGGCTCAACTGACGTCAGCTCCCAGTACGATATTTACTATCGTACTGATGAACACCCAGCTCAGAACGATATCAACGAGATTAACAGCCCAGAGTGGACTAAGACTCCAGCTGACTACACTAAGGTAACGGCAATCAAGATCGTTGGTAAGGATGGCACTATTTTGCCTCCATACACCGTTCTGTCTGCGGTTCTTACCATGAAGGCACCACTGTATGATCCAAACCTCTCCGAGGCTCTTGCATACAACGACATGAGCGTTATCTACAACAACGAAGCAGCTATGCGCCGTACCGAGAAGGTCGCAAACCAGCTTGTTGACATCATGGATGTCAAGGTAGAGAAGAAGTGGCTTGACGCTGACGGCAACGCAATTGCCCAGCCAGACGCTACCTCCATTACCGTAAAGCTTCTTGCCGACGGTGTTGATACTGGTAAGACGCTTGACCTTACCGCGGCTAATAACTGGACTGCTTCGTTCACACACCTTCGTAAGTACACCGTTGAAACTCACAACGATGGTACCAGCACAAAGACTCCTATCGTCTACACTCTTGAAGAGGTAGGCACAGACGCTAATGGCATGGTCACTTACAATGGTAAGAAGTACAAGGTAACTGCTACTTCTGGTCAGGCAGACGAGAATTCACCAAACGATTCCGTTGCACTGAGTGTTACCAACCAGCTGCAGCAGGAGAAGGTCTCCGTCTCTGGCAAGAAGCTCTGGGACGACTCTAACAACAACGATGGTAAGCGTCCAGCTTCCATTGTTGTCAGGCTTCTTGCAGATGGTGTTGAGGTTCAGCACAAGACAGTCACTGCTGCGGATAACTGGGAGTACACCTTCTCTGACCTGCCTAAGTTCAATGGCAATGCAGAGATTACCTACACCGTTTCTGAGGACGCAGTACCTGACTACACCACCAGCATCAACGGCTATGAGATTACAAACCAGCACGCTCCTGAGGCTTTAAGCATCCCAGTCAAGAAGGTTTGGGTTGACGATGAGAACGCTCAGGGTCTGCGTCCTGCTAGTGTCCACGTCAGGCTCTATGCGGACGGCACTCAGGTGGATGAGTTTGACCTGAATGCAGGCAATAACTGGTCCCACATCTTCAACGGCCTGCCACGTTACACCGCTGGTCACGAGATTGAGTACACCGTCAAGGAAGACCCAATTGCTCACTACACTACTTCCTATTCTGGCTCTTCAGCTACTGAGCTCACGGTTACCAACACCATTGAGGGCAAGGTTTCTGTTCCAGTAACAAAGAAGTGGATTGGTGCACCTGCTGATAGCGTAACTATTCACCTGCTCGCTGATGGTGTTGAGGTTCAGAGTGCAACTCTGACCGCTGCAGACAACTGGCAGCACACATTCAGCAACCTTAACCAGTACAACAATGGTGCGCTAATCAACTACACCGTTACTGAGGATGCAGTTGATGGCTATACCTCTCAGATCACTGGCGACGCTACCAACTACGTGGTAACCAACACTAACATGAAGACTCGCGACATTCCGGTCACCAAGGTTTGGGAGAACAAGGAAGGCGATTCTGCTGAGATTGCTCTGTATCGTGACGGCGTCGAGGTTGATAGGGTAACCATCACCAAGGCTGACGACTGGAAACACACCTTCAGCAACCTTGAGTTCTACGACAAGACTGATGGTCACGAGTATGCTTACACCATCTCTGAGACTCCTATCTCTGGTTACACAACTCAGATTACTGGTAATCAGGATGACGGTTTCACAGTGACCAACACTGCTCCTGTTGTTCCTCCAACCACGCCACCTACCACCCCAGAGCCTAAGAAGCCACGCCTTCCTTACACTGGCGACGCTTCAGGCATTGCTTCAATCGTTGGAGCTGCAGCTCTGTCCCTGAGTGGTCTTGGCATCGCTCTTAGAAGGAAGAACAGCTAATAGCTAGAGTTCCAAACTTGCTGATTGCGATTAAAACAGGCTCCTGGTAAACCAGGAGCCTGTTTTGCGTGGCGTGTGTAAGGCCACCAAGGCCACCAAGGTTGACAAGCTATCAAGGGCATCGTATGTGCGACGCAGAACTGTGCGTCCGCGTTGCTATCCTGGTGTTTTGTAGAGTTCCCACTTCCGCTTTAGCGCCAAGTGGTAAAAAATCCGTTTAGTTGGGGGTTACATTTTTCTGCATACGCGTTTGCCCAAGAAAAACTTTTAACTATGGTAAAAAATGCGTTTAGTTGGGCTTCAAATAACGAAATTCCAATTTTCATCCCCAACTAAACGGCTTTTTTACCTTTTTGGGCACTAAAATCAGTACCCTAAAATTGCGGTATTCACGATTATGAATAAACAGATTCCATTATGCAGAAATCAAATTGTTCTAACGATTTTGACGGCTCTGCCAACGTCAAGTTGTCTTCATCCGCCAAAAAATGAGCAAGCAGCAAAGAATCATCAAGCAACGCGATATAATTTTAGGTAGTTCATGGTTATTTCCTGTACTGCAAAACGTGGAGGTAAAAGGCTTATGAGAAGCATCTTTGAGGATCGACAAGTATCAATTAAG
>JABZHE010000105.1:0-4099 GCA_015259025.1 Atopobium sp.
GAATAGAGATGCGCACGCCACGTTTACGCAGGTCAGAATTCATACGACGAAGAATATAGCCACATTGAGAGTGGTCTGTTGTGGAGAGCGACGTGAGCGAAACCTCATCATAGCCGCTCTTCAGAAGACCCTCCTCACCTGCTTTAACAATCTGCTGAGCCGGGCGCTCACGAACAGGGCGATACGTCATACCAGCCTGACAGAACCTACAGCCGCGAGCACAGCCTCGTTGAATCTCTAAAGCCAGCCTGTCCTGAACAATCTCGGTATACGGAACAATGCGCTGAGCAACAGGATCAGTCACCGAAAGGTCTGGCAGACAGCGTTTATAGACTATGCTTGGAGCGTCACTTCCCTCTTTAGGGACCGCATAACCCCAGCGTGTTGCGGTGTCGTCCTTCACAATCTGATAGAGCGATGGCACGTAAACACTCTGAATCTGAGACAGTCTGTGCAAAATCTCTTGGCGAGAAACCCCGTCCAGCTTGGAAGTTCTTACGCACTCGCACATCTCTACCAGTGCTTCTTCGCCATCGCCCAAAAGAATGGCATCAAAAAGAGGAGCAACGGGTTCTGAGTTCCAAACAGATGGACCGCCACCAAAAATAAGTGGATCTTCTTCATCACGCTCTTCGGAAAGCTTTGGAATACCTGCTAGATCAAGCGTTTCTATAATATTGGTGGCAATCATTTCATGCGCAAGAGTGAAGCCCACCACATCAAAAGATGCTAAAGGCGCAGCACCCTCCAACGAAAGCAGAGGAACATTGCGCTTGCGCATCAAAGCTGCCATATCGACCCAAGGCAGATAGGCGCGCTCACAAGAAATATGAGGCGCTTTATTCAAAGCGTTATAGAGAATAGCAATGCCTAAATTAGGCTGACCAACCTCGTATACGTCAGCGTAAACCATACAAACATGAAACGGGCCTTCTTGCTCCTCTACTGCTCCCCACTCGTGATTTAAGTATCTTGAGGGTTTCTCGACATGCGGAAGCATGGGCTCAATGAGATGGAAGAGATTTTCTCGTTTAACACGCACGATAGTCTACTTTCTATCTTTTGGCGAGGGACTGTGTGGTTGTTATCTCTACGGTATTTGATTGTGAATTTGTATCTGCTGCTGCGCTTGCATCTGTAGAAGCACTCGAAGCGCCGGTTTTGGTAGAAGAATCAGCTGCTACCCCATCGCGTTTCTCGGCAATTTTGCGAGCATACGCGTGAATGACGCGAGCGGTCGTATGAGTACCTGCATATCCCATGCCAGCCTTAAGCGCCCAGCCAAATCCTGGAACTGTGCCTGCGACCGTGCGTGCAACCGTACGATATCCAAAGCCCGCACCCACAACGCCGAGAAGTTCAGCAATGGTTTCAACACTCATATTGATGTTATACGCAGCAGTTATATCAAGCGCAAGTCTAATCTGACGTGCAGTCATCAGTGGCATATCAGAGCCAGGAACAAAGGCCACAGCGCCAATAGCTGCATTTTCTTTAGCACAAGCAGCAGTTATCTGCTTGACTACTTGAGCTCTGCAAAGAGGGTATGCTGCCGCAAAAGAAACTGATTTTTCTGTTGCAGTGGCAATCCATGAAGAGAGTCGATCAAAGAGCACTTCTTCAGTAGTACCTGCAACAATGCTTATAAGCCCTGTGTTGTAGAGCGTATCGGCAATTTTTGGAGCTTCAACTGCAGACTCAACAACCACGGCACATGGAATTGAATGACTTACCAACATGGTAAGAGCGTCCTCGTACTGTGATGTTGGCGTTGGAATAATCACCGCAATATCAGGAATAGCGGCATTCTTTCCCGCACGACCAGTGCCACCAGAGGTAAACGAGACGCCATCGGCAAGTTTAGAAACGCGCACCGTAGCATCTGTTCTCTCTGGCATAAAATACGTATGAACAGCAAGAATTGCCTCTTCAGAGGCAAGGGAATCAACATAGATATGCGTATACGTTGGCTCAAGAGATGAAAGTGAGCCGCGGAATTCCTGCAGCACAGAAGTTGCAAGCTTGCCTAAGCTGTTTCTTTTTGCCATAGCTTATGCCGCCTTAGTTCTATGTCTGTAAACTGACTGAACAATTCCTACAGAAACAAGCTGGGCAATCATCGATGTTGATCCAAAGCTGATAAAAGGCAGAGGAATACCGGTAATAGGCATAATGCCAATACACATACCAACGTTTTGCAAAACCTGGAACGACCACATGGCCGCACAACCAACAAGTACCAGCTTAGAGAAGGTATTCTCGGTCTTCATAGCAAACAGAATGGTTGCAAAAATCATCCACGCAAAGAGTGAAAGCATAATAAATGCACCAAGGAAGCCAAACTCTTCCGAGAAGAGTGCAAAAACAAAGTCTGTGTGTGCCTCAGGCAAGAATCGACCACTTGCCTGCGTAGCGTTACCTGGTCCCTTTCCAATAAATCCACCTGAACCTACGGCAATTTTTGCCTGCTGCAGGTTATAACCATCTCCTGACGGATCAACGGATGGATCCAAAAAGACGGTAAGGCGCTTCATCTGGTACTCCTTAAGGATGTGAGGAATACCAGGAATCATAGAGGTCACAACAACAAGAGCTACAACAGCAACGAGCAACAGGACGGTCACAAGAATCCAAGAACGTTTTGCACCAGAGCAAATGATGATAGTAGCTCCGATAACCAAAATAATCAGGCCAGTTCCCAGGTCTGGCAAAAGCATAATAGAGCCAAATGGAACCATCAGCGTTCCACAAAGCTTTACATAGTCTCTCAGTGTTTCTACCTTGCCGTTATACTGAGCACACACCGAAGCCATAAGGAAGATTGTGACAATCTTTCCCAGCTCAGACGGCTGAAATCTAAAGCCAACAAACGGGATATTAACCCAACCAGTCATACCCTTGACCGAGACACCAAAACCTGGAACCTTAGGCAAAATCATCAATACAACAACGCCAACAAGCAGCACGTTTGTCATATTTGCTAGTGCTCTATAGTCATAGCGCCACATAAGCGTGGCAAAAACAAGGCCCAAACCAATGCCCAGAAGGTGCCTAGGAAAACTGGCTTCGGCAATGTTCATTGATGCGGTCCAAATAACCACAATACCAATGAGGACGAGAAGAGCCGCGGGAACAAGCTGCGCAAGATAGAGATTGTTCAGAATATTCTTGCCAGTAAGTCTCTCTTTCTTAGCAAGACCGCCTGAAGGAATACCTCCACGCCTTCTAAAGGGAGAATTCATTCTCTGTTTTGTAACTGCAGATGAATCAAGTGCCATGGGTTTCTCGCCTCCTTACCTACCAACATTGTCTGGCTGATTATAAATTGCGCCAAAGACGTCTCGAACAATATACATACCAGAACCTGCGCCAGAAGGTGCGCAATCAAGGTTTGCAGCAACAACGTACTGAGGCTTATCAGCAGGTGCATAGCCAACAAACCAACCAACGGGCTCTCCGACGGACTGCTGCTCAGCGGTACCTGTCTTACCATTAACCGTGACATCAAGATTGGTCCAGTGGACAGTCTGAGAAGCGGATTCCTCATAGACAACGCCGTAAAGGCCACGAGCAACAATGTCTCGGTGCTCATCTTTTTCTTCAGGCGTCAGGATGACTTCGTTTTTGTACTCAATAACAGAGCCGTTACCATTTCTGGCGTTAATACTCTTCAGAACGTGAGGTTTGTAAATTGGGCCTCTGTTTGCAATGCCGCAATAGGCATTTGCCATCTGAAGGCAGGTTACCAAAAGGTCACCCTGGCCAATAGCAAGGTTACAGTTGTCGCCACCCTGCCACTTACGAGCATCATCAGGAGAGCTCGTAAAGTAATTCCACTTCCATTCTGCATCTGGAACGCGGCCCGATGCCTCTTCAGGAAGGTCAATACCAGAAAGCGCACCAAGTCCAAAGGCACGGAATGTCTCCTGCATGCCCTCGGGATGATCGTTGTTGTAGAAGAAGCCCTTACCAATCTCATAAAAAACAATATCGCAAGAGTTGGTAATACCGGTAATCAGGTTAACGGTGCCGTGACCAGAAAGAAGCCAACAGTGCATGCCGTACTGCTCGCCAAAACCAGTCCAGAAACCCGTGCAAT
>JABZHE010000106.1:0-4088 GCA_015259025.1 Atopobium sp.
AAGATAGAAGGAGACTTCTCGCTGCCAGGATCATCTGTCAGGAAGAAGTTTGTCACGTAGTTGACGGTATTCTCGCTCAGATTCAGCGAGATTGGCATCGTAATGGTGCAAAGAGCTGCGAAAATACCCATAGTTGGGTCGGACGTTGCAGCCGTTACTACAAAGGCAGCTCCTACAACGGAGGCTACCCAGAATAGGAGCCAGAGGTTGCGGTGGAGGAACCAAATAATGTTGCGGCCGCGGTCGCCAGAATCGGAATCGCCTCTGCCGCCACCAACAATCTGCAGGTCCTCGGCGTGCTCCTCTTCCAGAACGTCAAGAGCATCGTCGACGGTAACAATACCCAGCAGACGGTTGTCGTCAGAGACAACAGGCATAGCCAGCAGGTTGTATTTTGCAATGTTGCGAGCAACGTCCTCCTGGTCGTCCTCTGGCGAGGCTGTGACCAGGTTTTTATTGGCAATCTCCTCCAGACGAGTTTCTGGCTCGGAGACAATCAGGCGGTTCAAGGTAACAATTCCGGACAGGCGGCCATCCTCGTCAGTAAGGTAGAGGTAGCGGACGGTCTCAAAGTCCTCGTCCAGGTTACGCAGGCGATCAAAGGCGTACGCAACGGTCTGGGCTTCAGGAACAGAAAGTGCCTCGGACGTCATAATACGGCCGGCAGTGTACTCGCGGTATCCCAGCAGCTGCCTAATAGCGCGCTGCTCCTTAACGCCCATCAAGCGCAGAAGTTTCTCGGCACGGTCATAGCTCAGCTCGGAGACAAGCTCGGCTGCGTCGTCTGGGTCCATCTCGGACAAGATGCGAGATGCTTCTTTTTCGTTCAGGCCGCCGATGAGCTCAACTGCCATGGCATCGTCGTTGAACTCTGCCATTGCGCCGGCTCGCTGCTCGTCATCAAGCTGGGCAAACACCTGACTACGCAGGCGAGAGTCCAGGCGCTCGATGATGTCAGCGACGTCAGCAGGGTGCAGCTCGTCCAGAGTCTTGTGGGAAACGGAGAGCTTAACGTTGGAGAGGTCGCGCTCAACCAGGTCCATGTAACTCCACGCAATGATGCGCTCTTGCATGGGGTGACCCATGGCGCGCGCAATGCGGGTAACCAAGTGCTCTAGCTGGGGAGAAAGGCTGCGCAGCAGACCACGTGCGCCAACCTCTGCGCCCAGAAGACGCAGCTGCGTTGAGCTAGTATCGGAAAGCTTGAGGTCGTTTACGCGGACAACACGAATACCACGCGTATCAACAATCTGCTTGTTCAGAATATCTCGAGCCAGAAGAACTTCGTTAGGCTGTAGGTACGAGAAACGAATCTCAGTTGAAGGTACCTTAAGCCTAATGACATCCTCGTCGTAGGTATCAACATACTTGCGCCAAGAAATCATCATTGGCGTGCGGCCAGGGCCCATAAAAGCCAGGGAAGTAATGCGAGGAAAAACTTCTCCGGTAGCAATTCCAAGGTCGGAGACAGAACCGATCTTCTCGCCTTCTGAATCTAGAACCGGATTACCCATTAACTGGGAAAGATAAATCATGTGTGCTCCTTACATGCGTCCGAAGACTAAAGCGTGGCTTTTGGCGAGAAACTCCGCGTATTTGCCACGGGGACTGCATTGCGATTTCACCCCTCACGGCGCAAATCGGCACACCGCAAGAGGTCAGCGACTGTGAGGTCGAGGTTTCATGCTGACCTTTCTCTTCAACCAATAGGACGTGAATTGTGCTTGCGAGGACAATTCACAGATGTAACTATTTTAACGATTTTCTCGCGAGGCTGTAAAGACTCTTCACATAATCTAGCTGCTCGGATTTACCTGCAGCCGAGGTGCGACCGGCGCGCGTGCGACGTGCGCAGTCAGCGCACGGCTGGCCCGATTAGCGAAGCTTGACAGCACACAAAAAAGCCCGGTACCTGCGGGATGCAGATACCGGACTGAGCTGGTACAAAGTGTAACGAAACAGTTCTTAGAACTGTACGTTTGGTGCCTGACGAGCGGACTCGTCGGTAACCTGGAAGCTTGTACGTGGGGAACGTCCACCAGCAAGAAGGTTGTTTGGGAAAACAGCGATGATGTTGTTGTAGTTCATAACAACGTCGTTGTAGCTCAAGCGAGCGTAGCTGAGGCGGTTCTCGGTGTCAGTAAGCTCTGCCTGGAGCTCCAGGAAGTTCTGGTTTGCCTTGAGCTCTGGGTAGTTCTCAACAACAGCAAACAGGTTGGTCAGAGCGTTGGAAAGAGTGCCGGAAGCCTGCATCTTCTCTTCAGGAGTACGAGCGTTTGCGACTGCAGCGCGAGCAGAAGTAACTGCCTCAAAAGTCTTAGACTCGTGAGCTGCGTAACCCTTAACGGTGTTGACCAGGTTAGGGATCAGATCGTTACGACGCTGAAGCTGCGTATCGATAGCTGCCCAAGCGTTATCGCACCTGTTGCTTGCGCGAATGATGTTGTTGTGAATGCTAATGGCCCAGAAAACAAGAAGGACAATAACTACAACTGCGGCAATAATCATGCTAAATCCTTTCAATCACTGACAATCCTGTGTCAGCCATCCATTTGGACAGGTTAATTATACCCAAAACTAAAAATCTAAGGCGTTTTTGATTAAAGCTTTTAACTTGTTAAGGAGTCTTTCGGTGAATGGAATGCTCGCCCACACACTGGCGAGAAGAACGTTGAGCTAGAAATGACGTGAGATGGAATGCGTGTTCTGGAAGTAAAACGTGGAGTTGAGGGCCGCCAAAAATGGCGGAGAGGGAGGGATTCGAACCCTCGGAACGGGGACACCGCTCAACGGTTTTCAAGACCGCCGCATTCAACCACTCTGCCACCTCTCCAAAGCGGTAATATCCTACCTCATAATTCAGTTTTTTGCGAGTAGGGGATTTGGGAAGTTGGGTTTTGCTTCATAATTGAGAGTAGATAAATAAGCGTCAGGTTCGTGACGGGTTTGCGTCAGGTTCGCGACGGATTCGCGTCAGAACCGAGACAGAGCCGAGACAGAGCCGAGACAGAGTCGAGACAGAACTGCGACAGATTTACGACAGCAATTGGACAAGTGAGGAGCAGCTATGAGTGACGAAGCGCAAGAGCCTTTGACCCCACAGGCTGCTCTTGATCAGAAGTACATGAAACTTGCTCTTGAGCAGGCAGAGCTTGCAGCACAGATAGGAGAAGTGCCTATCGGGGCAGTTGTAGTGTGCGATGGAGAGGTTATTGCCGTTGCGCATAATCGCCGTGAGATTGATAACGACCCTTCTGCGCACGCTGAGTTTCTCGCCATGCAAGATGCCTCAAAAAAGCTTGGGCGCTGGAGGCTTTCGGGTTGCACGGTCTATGTAACGTTGGAACCTTGCTTGATGTGTGCAGGGTTGATGGTCAATGCTCGTATTGATCGCTGCGTGTTTGGCGCGTTTGATCCCAAGGGCGGCGCAACGGGCACGTTGTTTGATGTGAGCAGTGACCCAAGACTTAATCATGAGTTTGCTGTCTCAGGCGGAGTATTAGCAGACGAGGCATCTGCACAGCTCAAAGCCTTCTTCAAAGAGCGTCGTAAAAGCAAAAGTTTGGAAAATTGAGAAGTTTAGAGGAATTATTTAAAAGAGATCTTGATTCCACTAGCGTTTATCAGCAAAGCCCCAAGACCAATAAAAGCCACTACAAGAATGAGCTTTATTGCCATCGAGATACTGAATACAAGAGATAAAGAGGCGCTTGCTAATAGGAATAATGCAAACAGAGTGATTGTGATTAAGATTAATTTGTCATTATCGTCAGCTGTTTGGGGCTGAGACGCGTGCCCTTGGACATTTTGATTAGTTACATTTTTATCAAAGACGATAGAGAGTGTAATAAAAGAATTTATAAGCACGAGAACAGCATAGAGATACCAATAGTTGTAAGAGACAAGAAAATAGAGGAAACACCCAGATAATACAGTCCTGAAGGACGAGATTTTACCTGTTCTATAAAATGTATGAAGTCCGGCAAAGCCACCAATAAAAGCTAATAGCCCGTAGGTTAATCGGGACGAGTATTTGCTTGAGGTTACTTGTTCAGATGAATTACTGACATCCGTCTCAGCCATAAGAG
>JABZHE010000107.1:0-4051 GCA_015259025.1 Atopobium sp.
GGATAAAGGCAGTCTTGCGATTTTTCTCTTTCTGTCATTCTTTGTCACAGCGCTTATGGTGATCCAACCACTTCTTGTTGGATTTGTAATTAATCTTTTTATTTCAGGAACAACTTGGAGCGAGATACTTTTCTATTGCGCCGTAGTTGCCGCACTAGGAATCCTTATTGCCGGCTGCTCCTATCTTGCTAAAACACGGTATTGTCAGTTACAGGTTGATTCTGCGTTTACTATTGAGCGACAGCTGATTGACAAGATTCAACATGCAGATTCATCGTTTTTCTCGTCATATGATTCTGGACATTACCGTCAGACAGTAAATAACGATTCTAATGACGTTTCGATTTTTATACTTACACAATGTATGTGCTTTGCAACAACTATGGTCTCCGTCTTAGGCACACTGGCAATTATTTTATATTTGAACCCATTAACCGCTCTTGTAACAGTTGTTCTGTTGTTGGTGAGTTTTATTATCTATAAGCAAATCCAAGATGCGGCCTATAAAAGATACAAAGAATCCAAAGAACTGAGATCACAATATGGATCTATTGAGCTTTCCCAATTCACAGACGTAGATTTTATCAGACGTCATTCTCTCTTTGAGCGTTTCTTTAATCAGCACTATGCCGTCAATCAAAAACTTCGTAGTGCTATTCATGAGCAGTACAAATTGGAATTTGGCGTACAGGAATTAAACAATGCTGTAATTGCCGTATTCCAAGCTATTGTCTTTATTACCTGTGCATATCAAATTTTCCTTGGAGCACTCCAGCCTGGTTATATTGCAACTATTTCAAGCTATTTTGTATCGCTCTTAGGTTCTATTACGCTTCTTATGGAATTTGGTATGGCTTATCAGAGCATTACGGTAAGCCTTAATCGAATTGAGCAGATTCTAGATATACCTCAAGAATCCGTTGGAAACATCATTCCATCAGACGATGTCAATCAAATTACCTGCACAAATGTGTCTTTCTCTTATCCACATACAAATAAAGTACTGATGGACAACTTGTCTTGTAGTTTTGCAAAAGGAAATATATACGCCATTACCGGTGGAAACGGTACAGGCAAATCAACATTTCTGAAGCTCATTAACGGAGAGTGGTCTTCTCACCTATCAGGCAGTATTGCTATAAATGAGGACTTGCTAGCTCAAATTAATCAGTATGAACTTCGAAAAAATACGCTTGGATTTACCGAGCAAGAGCCAAGCATTGTTGACGATACGGTAAGAAATAATCTGACACTGCTGTGCAAAAACCAACCAACAGATGAAGAGATAATCAGCTATATCAAGCTATTCAATTTGGAAAAATTGCTGCTTGGTGACGATCAAAATCTTGACGTACGCCTGGGTGATCGAAGCTCTGCTATCTCTGGTGGAGAAAAGCAAAAGATTGCAATTATCCGCATGATGCTTATGAATCCAAGTGTTATGTTGCTTGACGAGCCCACTTCTGCATTAGATCAAAAAAGTGTTGATGTCCTTCTTACTCTTCTAAAGAAGGTCAAACAAGACCACATAATACTGCTCATATCTCATGACCCTAAAGTGGTGGAGGCAGCCGATCATATCGTTGAGCTGTAATTTATTGCGCGCTACGTCCCAGCAGTACAACTGCCCAGGCAGCAATGCCTTCTTGAGTGCCCACAAAGCCAAGGCCTTCGGTGGTGGTTGCTTTTACACCAACTTTATCTGGCGAAACACCCATGACCTCTGCCATGCGGTTTCTCATAGCATCGCGATGAGGGAGCAACTTAGGCGCCTGAGCTGCAACGGTGCAATCACAATCCAGAAGCTCAAAGCCCTCATTACGAACAAGCTGCATAACATGAGACAGAAGCACCATAGAATCAGCACCCTCATAAGCAGGGTCTGTATCAGGGAAAAGCTGGCCAATGTCGCCGGCGCGCATAGCTCCTAGCAGGGCATCCATAAGCGCATGAGCCAAAACATCAGCATCGGAGTGGCCGAGAAGACCTTTGGAGTGCTCAATTTTGATGCCACCTAAGATAAGATCTCTACCCTCTACCAGGCGATGAACATCGTATCCGTGGCCAATTTTAAGCTCTGGCATGCTCACTCTACAGCCCCACTTCCGGTTGCGCCTTCTACCAGGCGACGGCTGAGCGTAGCCTCAACAATTGCAAGGTCAGACGGGTACGTGACCTTCACGTTTTCTCGTTGCGACTCAACGCACAGCACCGTAAGACCAAGTCGCTCAACTAACGACGAGTCATCGGTTCCCTGGTAGCCTTCCTGACGAGCTACTTCGTGGGCTTCAAGAAGCGTGCGTGTCTTGAACACTTGAGGGGTCTGGGCAGCCCAGAAAGTAGAGCGGTCAGGTGTATCTACGATGGTTGCGCCGTCTACGCGCTTCAATGTATCAGTTGCGCGGTGAGCCAAAATTGCTCCCGCAATCTTAGGAGACTTGCGAACCGTGCCAATGACCTGCTCAATTGTCTCCACCTCAATGAGCGGACGTACCGCATCATGAACAGAAACAAAATCGTATCCGGCAGGTACTACCTGGAGCGCGTTGTAAACCGATTCCTGCCTGGTAGCACCAGACGTTGCAAAATGCACGGGTTTGTGGAGTACAAGCTTGCCCAAAACACCCTCTTGAACTGCAGCGTGTTTCTCGTCAGAGCAAGCAATAACAATGTGAGCCACGCTGGGAGCATGATCAAACGCAAGGATTGACCAGCTCATCAGTGGAAGTCCGCAAACAGAAATGCACTGCTTGCCGTCAGGATACCCAAAGCGCTCGCCAATGCCGCCGGCCACAATGACGGCAACGGTATCGGCTTTTGCTCCATGTGTTGAAAGGCGAGAAGGACGTGGCTTTGACACGACCTTTGCACAAGTGCTGCTTGCAGCCATTATTCTGACTTACCCCACATTCTGCGGAGACTGTTAGCAAGTGCACCGGGGTTCTCGACACCCAGAGATTTGAGGCTAGACGTATCGTTTTCTGCAACGTGAAGCAGCTGCTGCAGGTTATCGTAGGCGTCAACAATTCTGGCTGCAATCTCATCGTTGACCACGTGAACGCGTGAAAGCGTGCGCAGGCCCAGAGGCTCCATGGACGCATCTTCTCCGCGGCCATCGGAGTAGCCAAGAATCTGGCCAACACTTTCTGCGGAGCGTAGCTCGGTATTGGCTGTCTCGTGGAAGCGGCGGCGAATGGCGCGCGCCTCTTCAGCGGAAGAATCTACGGCGTAGTCGCGAATCATCAGGTTATAAGCCTCGTCGATGCCGCCTAGATACTCCTCGCGCTGCATAGCGGTAGTTTTTCCCTCGCTACCTAGCTCCAAAAGACAAGAATCAAGCTGGTCAGCGGCACTCAAAAGAACCTCAAACAGGTAGAAAATGCCTGCTACATCACCCAGAGTAACGTAGTTATCAAGCTCAAGCGCGGTCAAGCGCAGAAGCGCGCGATCAAGCTGCTGGCGCGTATTTTGCATAGCAACCGAAAGCTGATTGACGGTAGACATAATGGCTGGTACCGACTTCAGCGGAATAACGTGACCATCAACGTAGACCGTAATCAACGAGCGGCGAGAAGACACAGCAATCACAATAGATTTGGTGAGCAAACTCATGCGAGCAGCAGTACGGTGGCGAGTGCCTGTTTCTGCAGTTGGAAGCGTTGCATCAGGATTGAGATGGAAGTTGGCACGCAGAATTCTGGTGAGGTCTTTGTCCACCACCACAGCACCATCCATCTTGCAAAGCTCAAACAATCGATTTGCTGTGAAAGAAACATCAAGTTTGAAACCATCTCCGCCCGCAGCAAGGACGTTTTCTGTATCTCCCACGCAAATGAGAGCGCCCAGACGGCCGGCGATAATCATATCCAGTGCAACGCGAAGCGCTGTACCAGGGGCAGTCATCTTCAGAGCGGTGGCAATACGGTCCTCGTTTTCTGTTGCGCTTGGAGCAAGTTGCGTTGGCTCCATGGCTCTCCCTCAATTACTTGCAGCTTACAGGCTGTGTTTTTCAATCTGGTACATTTGCGGCTTCAATTTATTTCAACATTTC
>JABZHE010000108.1:0-4047 GCA_015259025.1 Atopobium sp.
GTCGTCAACCTTCTTGGAGAGCAGCTTTGCGTACTCAGAAATGGTCATATCTGGGTCCTTAACAAATGCCTGCTCAGTAAGGACGTACTCCTTGTAGTACTTCTCGAGACGACCATAAGCCATCTTCTCCTGAATAGCCTCAGGCTTGCCGGACTCAGCAGCCTGTGCCTTGTAAATGGAGAGCTCGTGATCAACGATGTCCTGTGGAACATCCTCACGGCGAGCAGCAACTGGAGCAGCTGCAGCTACCTGCATTGCAACGTCGTGTGCAAAGTTCTTGAAGTCCTGGGACTCAGCGGTCTCTGGCTTGTTGAACTCAAAGGTAACAATGTCAGCAAGCTTGCCACCAAGGTGGATGTAGCTAGCAAGAGCGCCGTTTGTAGCCTCAACGCGCTGGAAACGAAGAACGCGCATGTTCTCGCCGATGTTGTGAATCTTATCGGTGATTGCCTCGTCAACAGTCTCGTCGCCAAGCTTAGCAGCCTTGAGCTCCTCAACGTCAGCTGGGTTGCTCTCAGTGACAACTGCAGCAAGATCGCCAGCAAAGCCGGTGAACTGAGGGTTAGTACCAACAAAGTCAGTCTCGCAGGAGAGCTCGAGGATTGCACCAGTCTTGCCGTCTGGGCTGATGAAGGTAGCAATGGTGCCCTCGTTGGTGTCACGGCCAGCACGCTTAACTGCCTTAGCAACGCCCATAGTACGAAGGATGTCTACTGCCTTCTCAATATCGCCCTCAGCCTCGACGAGTGCCTTCTTGCACTCCATCATAGGAGAGCTGGTCATATCACGAAGCTGCTTAACAAGTGCTGCGGTAATCTCTGCCATGTTTTCCTCCCAAAAATCTACTGAATAATTAAATTATTTGACCCGTTGCTAAGAGTTACTCAGCAGCTGGGGTCTCGGACTCAGCGCCCATCTCTTCAGCAGAAATCTGCTCCTTACCGCTACCTGCAAGAATTGCGTCTGCAGCAAGCTGGCACATAAGAGAAATGGAACGAATAGCATCGTCATTTGCAGGAATGCCGTAATCAACAACATCTGGATCAGAGTTGGTGTCAAGCAGGGAGACAACTGGAATGTGAAGACGGTTAGCCTCACGAATTGCGTTCTCCTCACGCTTGGAGTCAACAACAAAGAGAGCCTGTGGAAGAGAAGTCATATCACGGACGCCACCGAGGTTGAGCTGAAGCTTCAGAAGCTCCTTGTTCTTAAGAGCCTGCTCCTTCTTAGGAAGAGCTGCCATACGGCCGTCCTCTACCATTGCCTCAAGCTCCTCAAGACGCTTAATGCGGGAACGCATGGTGACAAAGTTGGTAAGCATACCGCCAAGCCAACGCTGGTTGATGTAAGGCATGTTTGCACGAGCTGCCTCAGTAGCGATTGGCTCCTGAGCCTGCTTCTTGGTACCGACGAAGAGAACGCGGCCACCCTTAGATGCAACATTCTTCAGGAAAGTGTAAGCAGCGTCTGCACCAAGCATGGTCTGCTTAAGGTCAAGAATGTAAATGCCGTTGCGCTCACCAAAGATGTATGGCTTCATCTTAGGGTTCCAACGACGAGTCTGGTGACCATAGTGGCAACCAGCATCCAGAAGAGTCTGAATAGTAATCTTTGCAGCCATTTTTACCTCCATTGGTTGTTCCTCCGTACGAGTTCAAACCTTGTTAAAACCACCCAACACCTGGCTTAGCGTTAGGCACCACGGCAAACAAGTAGTCGTACGTGCGATTTTGTGCTGTTTGGTAACAGCATGTTGTGCTTCTACACAACTTTTGAAAGTATAACAGGAAAACAAGGGCTGCGTCTATAAAGAATTTAGACCATAACCTCTACAAATACTGCACAAATACACTCAGCTTCCAAGTGCAAGATCTTCCGCAACAATTTGCAGCTTATTTTGATCTCGGATGAGCTGCCTTTGCCGCTTCTTTGAGCCTATCAACTGACAAATGTGTATACACCTGCGTAGTAGAGAGTGACTCATGGCCTAAAAGTTCCTGGACAATACGCAAGTCTGCTCCACCGCCAAGAAGCTCCGTGGCGTACGTATGCCTCATTGCATGTGGAGAAAGTGAGCCATCCAGTCCTGCAGCCACTAAATACGACGAGAAAACCTTGCGCAAAGAATCGGCGCTCATGTCATTTCCTCTGACAGAAATAAAGAGAGCTGAGTGTGCGCGACCTGTTTTGTCTTTTAACAAGAGTGTAGGACGAGAAGACCTAAGGTACTTTTTAAGCCACTCAATCGCAGACTCATATAACGGAACAATTCGCTCTTTAGAGCCTTTACCAAAGAGGCGTACTGTTCCATTTTGTAAATCAATCTGCTCGAGCTTGAGCGTTGCTACCTCAGAAATACGAGCACCTGTTGCATACAAGAACTCAAGAAATGCTCTATCTCTTAGACCTACCGCAGTTGAAATATCACATGATTCCAAAAGCCTATTTACATCAGAGTCAGTCATGGTGTGTGGAAGATTGCGTGGCGCTCGAGGATTACTAAGTGCAAGAGCGGGGTCAGTTGCAATCAGTTTTTCTCGCTGCATCCACTTGTAGAAACCACGTAATGCAGACAGGTGTCTGTTAAGCGTTTTAGCAGAATATTGAGCTTGTTTGAGGTAGGCTAAATACAAGCGAAGGTTTCTGTGATCAACCTTAGTTACCTCCACGCCTTCCCTACTGCACCACTGCTCAAATGCTAAAAGATCAGTTTGATATGACCTTAAAGTATTCTCAGAAAGATTCCTAACCTTGCTTAAATACTCAATAAATTGTTCAACGTGACTTTTCTGCACTTTAGAAATGCCCACATTAATCACGCTTTACACAATCAAAGAGTTCATGACGAGAGGCAAGATACTCATCAAAATCTTTATGAGCGCGCTCCGCCATCTTCTGACGGCGCTCGTCTTTTCTTTTAATGTGCTCGTCCAGTGGCTCAAAAATTCCAAAGTTAACATGCATGGGCTGGTAATCTTTGGTGTTTGGGTTTGTTGCATATCCCACAAGAGAGCCAAACGAGGTTGTTAAAGGAAGCTTGACTTCCTCTGTACCCAACAGACGCGCATACATGTTGAGTGCTGCAAGCAAGCCTGAGGCAATCGCCTCAACATAGCCTTCTGTACCTGTAATTTGACCTGCGAGAATAGTAGAAGTGCCAGGAATTCCAAATGACCTATCAAGCGCATGAGGAGAATCAACAAAAGAGTTTCTATGCATGACGCCATAGCGGACGAACTCAGCATTCTCCAGACCTGGGATGAGCGTAAATACGCGTTTTTGCTCTCCCCACGTGAGGTTTGTTTGAAAACCTACCAGATTAAATGCTGTTTTAGCTGTATTTTCTGCACGAAGCTGAACTGCCGCCCAGGGACGTTTACCTGTTCTGGGATCAATAAGTCCAACAGGTTTTAGTGCTCCAAACCTAATGGAATCATGTCCTGTTCTTGCCACTTCCTCAATAGGCTGACATGCCTGGAACAAATCGGATTGCTCAAAATCGTGTCCGATAACACGTTTAGCAGCCAGCAACTCCTCTACAAATGTGTCGTATTCATCTTTATTCATAGGGCAATTAAGGTAATCGCCAATTCCTAAATCCTCATAACGAGACTGGGAGAATGCAATTGAACGGTCGATTGACTCTTCAGACACAATGGGCGCTGCTGCATCAAAAAACGACATTCTGTCAGTTCCCACACGCTTAGAAATGGCCTGATATAAGCTATCAGAACACAGAGGACCTGCGGCGATAACTGTTGGCTCATCAGTTAGCTCTGTAACCTCGGCATGAGTCACAGAAATGTTGGGGTGGTTTTTAATCTGCTCAGTTACAGCTTTTGAAAACTCTTCCCTATTTACCGCAAGTGCGCCACCTGCAGGAACGGAGTTTTCCTCTGCTATACGAAGCAGAAAACTACCCATCTTCTTAAGCTCAGACTTTAAAATTCCAGCTGCAGAATCTTCTTTGGTAGATTTCAAAGAGTTGGAACAGACCAGCTCAGCAAACATGTCTGTGTTAAGTGCTGGAGAAGAAACAACAGGACG
>JABZHE010000109.1:0-4000 GCA_015259025.1 Atopobium sp.
GTCACAACTGCGTGAGCCTATTGATATTTTCTTCGATAAAGTGCTTGTCATGGATGAAAACGATACCGTTCGCCGAAATCGTTTACGTCTTTTGAACAAGTTTGCCCAGTTATTTAGTAATGTCGCCGATATTAGTGTGCTTTCTCGTAAGAAGTAGAGTACGCTTAGGTTAGGTAAATGTTTGTATCTTTCTGAATACTTGACTGAAAGGGTTACAGCATGAGCACACTTGATATTGACAACAACACTCTTGGTGACGGTCTGCCTATCGTCTATGTTTTGTCAGACTCTCGCGGAGAGACTGGTGCTGCAGTAGTTAAGGCTGCTGCTGCTCAGTTTGGCGATGATTCCGTAGAGATTGTAAGGGTTCCAAATATTCATAACGTTGAAGACGTTCGCGCGTATTTCAATGAGCATGAAGATGAGGATCGCCCTCGTGCAGTCTTCCACACCTTTGCAGATGGCTCTCTCAGAAGAGAGATTCGTCGTGAGCTTGATCAGCGCCTCATCCCATCTATTGACCTTCTGGGACCAGCAGTAAACGTTATTTCTACGCTTACGGGTGAAGAGCCAAGTCATGCAATTGGCGCATTCTTTGAGGGAGTTACGCGCTAAGAGAGTGCTGACACCTCAAAATATCAAAAAGTTAAATGAGCATCCACTTTGGGTGCTCATTTTCTTTATGGAGAATTTCACAATTTGCAACCATAAGTTTGTAAATTATTCTGTGAACGGTCGATATTGACCGCTCACCGTTATTTTGTTCAGATAGAACGCGTAGGTTGGTAACATACTATGAATGTGAAGACAGAACCTACTTGTTTGGTTTGATGTCTTTGCGTTCAATTGTGTTGGTGCACGCTTTGCGTGTGACAGTTTGAGAGTTTGGAGTGTTATGTCCGAGAAGCACGTTTACAGCTTCGGAAAGGACCACGCCGGTAACGATGTTACTGAGGTCGCTGGCGCATCCGTAGAAGAGGCAAAGTGGATTGTTGGTGGCAAGGGTGCAAACCTTGCAGAGATGTCTAAGATTGGTCTGCCTGTACCTCCAGGATTCTCAATTACTTGCCAAACTTGCGTTGCTTATTCCAACAACGGCAACGTCTGGCCTGAGGGCGTCACTGATGAGATTGACGCCGCAATGGCAACTCTTGAGGAGCGCATGGGCAAGAAGCTTGGCGATGCAGAAGATCCACTGCTTGTCTCCGTCCGTTCTGGTGCACCATTCTCCATGCCTGGCATGATGGACACTGTTCTTAACCTTGGTCTTAACGATGAGTCCGTTCAGGGCCTCATTAAGCAGACTGGTAACGAGCGCTTTGCTTGGGACTCTTACCGTCGTTTTGTTCAGATGTTCTCTGGCGTTGTTATGGGCGTCTCTGGACAGCTCTTTGAGGATGCAATTGCTGCTAAAAAGGCCGAGAAGGGCGTTAAGCTTGATACAGAGCTGGACGCAAATGACCTTCGTGACCTTGTAACTTGGTTCAAGGGCATCTTTGCTGCAAACGTTGACGTTAAGGAGCACCCAGAGGTCTCCAAGAACGGCTACGCTGTCTTCCCATCTGATCCTTACCTCCAGCTCCGCCTTGCTGAGCAGGCAGTCTTTGGTTCTTGGATGAATGACCGCGCAATCCTTTACCGCAAGCAGAACAAGATTCCTGATGAGCTTGGTACTGCAGTTAACGTTCAGGTCATGGTCTTTGGTAACAAGGGTGAGACTTCTGCAACTGGTGTTGCATTTACTCGTAACCCTGCAGATGGTACTAACGAGCGCTACGGCGACTTCCTGATCAACGCTCAGGGCGAGGACGTTGTTGCTGGTATTCGTAATACTGAGCCTATTGCAGACCTCGTTAAGGTTCCTGCACTCAAGGAGGCAGGCGAGGAGCTCTTCCACGTCTTTGAGATTCTTGAGGATCACTACGCAGACATGATGGACATTGAGTTCACCATTGAGAATGGTAAGCTCTGGATGCTTCAGACTCGTGTTGGTAAGCGTACTGCTCTCTCTGCACTCAAGGTTGCAATTCAGATGTACGAAGAGGGTCGTATTACTAAGGAGCAGGCTGTTTCTCGCGTTGCTCCTGAGCAGCTCGATCAGCTTCTGCACCCACAGTTTGATCCTAACGCTGAGTATGAGACCATTGCTAAGGGTCTTAACGCTTCTCCTGGTGCAGCTGTTGGTGCTGCAGTCTTCTCTTCTGCAGACGCTGAGGCTTTTGCAGAGGCAGGCAAGCCTTGTATTCTTGTCCGTTGGGAGACCACTCCAGATGACCTTCACGGCATGGTTGCTGCAGAGGGCATCCTAACTTCCCACGGCGGCAAGACCAGCCACGCAGCTGTTATTGCTCGTGGTATGGGCGCTCCTTGCGTCTGCGGTGTTGATACACTTCGCATTGACGCTGCTAACAAGCGCTTCACTGTTGCTGATTCCGGCCTTGTTGTTAACGAGGGCGATGTAATCTCCATCGACGGTACCACTGGTGACGTCATCCTTGGCGCTGTTGAGCTTGTCCAGCCAGAGCTTTCTGGTGACCTCCAGACCATCCTTGCATGGGCAGATGAGGTCCGCCTTGACGAGTCCCGTGGTCGCGTCATTGGCGTACGTGCAAACGCTGATAACCCAGCAGATGCTCAGACTTCCGTTGATAACGGCGCTGAGGCAATTGGTCTTGACCGTACAGAGCACATGTTCCTTGGTGAGCGTAAGCACCTCATTCAGGACTTCATTCTTGCAGACTCTGAGGACGTTAAGCAGCTTGCTATTGAGCAGCTTGGCCGTGCTCAGAAGGGTGACTTCCTTGGTATGTTCAAGGTAATGGACGGCAAAGACGTTGTTGTCCGTCTTCTTGACCCACCACTGCATGAGTTCCTTGATTCCCCACGTGAGCTTGACGTTGAGATTGCTCATGATGAGGAGCAGGGTAAGGATGCCGCTGCAAAGCGTGCTCTTCTCGCTAAGTTTGATGCCTTCCAGGAGGCAAACCCAATGCTCGGCCTCCGTGGCTGCCGCCTTGGTCTTGTCTATCCAGAGCTCAATGTTATGCAGGTTCGCGCTATTGCAAGCGCAGCTGCAGAGCTCAAGCGCGTTGGTCTTGACCCTCGCCCAGAGATCATGGTTCCTCTGGTTGGCTTCGAAGAGGAGCTCATCCAGGTCCGTGAAGAGGTTGAGCAGACCATCAAGCAGGTTGCTGACGAGTACGGTGTTGAGCTCAACATCCCAGTTGGTACCATGATCGAGCTCCCACGTGCAGCTATCATGTCTGAGGAGATTGCTAAGCACGCAGACTTCTTCTCCTTCGGTACTAACGACCTCACCCAGACCTGCCTTGGCTTCTCTCGTGATGACGTTGAGTCCGCATTCATGCCTCTCTACCTTGAGCGCAAGATTGTTAAGACCAACCCATTTGCAACCCTTGATAAGGGCGTCGCAGAGCTTGTACGCATGGGCGTTGAGGGTGGCCGTAAGGGTAATCCTAACCTCACCATTGGTGTCTGCGGTGAAACCGGTGGCGATCCAGAGTCCATCCACATGTACTACAACCTTGGTCTTGACTATGTCTCCTGCTCTCCATACCGCGTGCCAATCGCACGTCTTGCTGCAGCACAGGCTAAGATTCAGGCTAATGGTGGTCCACAGAAGATTGCTACCAAGTAGGTTTTCTTCTAGACACACTGCAACAAACTCTAGAGGGCGGCTTCGGTCGCCCTCTTTTGCTAGATAGCAATAACCTGCTATTATGTGATAAAGATGCAGGTACAAGGAGGGTCTATGTTATCCATTCAACGAGAAGATCTTGAGGCTCGTGAGCATCAAATCTTATCTCCTGAGGCGGCTTTTTCTGATCAAAGTAAAGGTCGCGCGATAGCAGAGGAGCCTGACCAGTACCGTACGTGTTATCAGTGTGATAGAGATCGCATTCTGCATAGCAAGAGTTTTAGAAGACTTGCTCACAAGACCCAGGTTTTTCTCGCCCCAGAAGGGGACCACTATAGAACC
>JABZHE010000010.1:0-15660 GCA_015259025.1 Atopobium sp.
ATGCCAACAACAAAGCCAGGGTTAGACTTGATCCATGCAAGTACCTCGGTATTATCGGTTGAGAAAGCATCGCCGCGGCCGTCGAGCAGCGCGTTATACGCATCGGCATAGCTATCAAATTTGACCAGTTCAACCTTAGGTGCGTTCTTAGCAAACCAAACCTCAGCTGTGGTTCCCTTAGAAACAATAAGCTTCTTGCCGTCAAGCTGCGAAACATCTGTGATTGGCGCAGAGGATGGAGAAACAACGCCCAGCTTAATCTTCATGTATGGCAGAGAGAAATCAACCTTCTCTTTACGGTCATCGGTTACCGTAAAGTTTGCCAACATGATGTCTGCCTTATTGGACTGCAAGAAAGGCACGCGATTTTGTCCGTCAGTGGCAATGTAGTTGATCTTGACGCCCATATCCTTTGCAAGGCGCTCAGCAAAAACAATGTCGTAACCAGCGTAATTACCGCTTCCATCAACGTAGCCAAAAGGAGCCTTATCGCTGAAGACGCCGATATTTACCGTACCGGCCTTCTTGATATCGTCGAGGGTTCTAAACTTTGAGTCTGTATCAGAAGATCCACCCTGAGCTCCGTCAGAATCCTTTTTCTTGCAAGCAGCCAGAAGAGCTGCAGCAGAAAGTGCGCTTGCACCAAGAAAAGCACGGCGAGAAAGAGAAGCGGAAGTATTTTCAAAGAAGTTCATTTCAAATCCTAACAAGTTGTATCAATTACTACATCATCTACGTGCAAAAACACGTTGTTTACTTATGTACACGTTCAAATTCAAAGGTGCGCAAAAACTCTTGTGCCCTTTCTGTTTTAGGTGCCGAGAAAAACTCTTGTGCATCGGACGACTCTTCTACGATGTGTCCCTGATCAATCAAAATGACTCGATCAGCAACTGCTTGAGCAAAGCGCATCTCGTGAGTTACCACCAGCATGGTCATTCCTTGCTCTGCTAGCTCCATAACTACCTGCAAAACCTCATGAACCATCTCAGGGTCAAGAGCTGCAGTAATCTCGTCCAGCAAAAGAACTTCAGGGTTAGTCATAAGAGCACGAACAATTGCCACGTGCTGCTTTTGACCACCGGAAAGAGCTGATGGATAAGCGTCCTTCTTCTCCCACAGTCCCACACGACGCAACAGTTCTTCTGCCTGTGCTAAAACCTCATCCTCTGAGCGCTTCTGCACTACCAGAGGAGCCAGAGTTACATTTTTCAAAACCGTCATGTTGGGGAACAAGTCATAGCTCTGAAAAACCATACCAATGCCTGCTGCGGCGCTTTCCCTCTTCTGATCAGAAATTACCTGATCGTGGAGAAGTACCTCTCCCCCTTGGATGTCTTCCAAGCCAACAATAGCGCGAAGTAGCGTAGACTTACCGCAACCGGAAGGTCCCAACACCACAACTACCTCGCCTTTATTGATGGAGAGCGAAATCTTGTTAAGCACGGGCTTCTCGCTTGAGGGATATATCTTTGTGAGGTCCTTAACTGCTAAAACGGTGTTACTCATGTGAGGCGCTCCTCTCAAGCCTGCGTGAAAGATACGAAAGCGGGAAGCAGGCGGCAAAATACAGGAAGAAAATAGCTCCGTAAATCCAAAGTGCTCCGTCAGTTGGGAACTTGAAGCGATAAAAATCGGTGATCTGGCTACCAACTCTGAGCAGCTCAACCACGCCAATCAGATTACAAAGCGACGTTGTCTTAATCATGCGTGTAATCAGGTTGATGGCTGGTGGTAAAAGACGCTTGAAAGCCTGAGGCAGGATGACCTTAAAGAACGTCTGCTGGCGAGAAAGACCAAGTACAAACGCACCGTCATACTGAGATGCTGGAATTGACTCCAACGACCCTCGTACCAGGTCTCCAAGCTCAGCTGCTCCCCAGAAGGTAAAGACCACAATTGAAGCTTCAATACCATCAAAGTTGACATCAAACCATTCAGAAGTACCAAAAAACACCACAAAGAGCAGCACTAGCTGAGGCATAACACGAACAATCTCAAGGTAAACACGAAGAATTGCGCGAACAACCTTGTTGTTGGATGTCATAAAAAGTCCAACGAGAACACCTAGAGGAATAGAAAGCGCCACGGAGATAAGGCCAATATGCACCGTTGTTGCAAGACCTCCAAGAAGGCGCGTTATCACTCCGTCCTGCAGCAAAATGTTATCGACGGGCATAGTCAAGCCTCCTCTCCAGCCAGCTGCCAAGCAAAGAAATAGGAACAAGGATAATCACATAGGCAACTACCAGCATAAAGAGGGCTTCTGTAGTGTCGTACTGCATGCCGATAATGTCTTTAGTTACATACATCAAATCTGCCAAAGCAATGCCAGAAACAACGGAAGATTCCTTAATCAAGAAAATGATGTTAGCAACAAGGCCTGGAATTGCTACAGAAAGTGCCTGTGGAAGAATTACATGCTGGAGCGCTTGAATCTTTGAGAGGCCCAAAACCTGTGCAGATTCAAACTGAATAGCTGCAACTGATTCAAAGCCTGCGCGAAACACCTCTGCCATATAGGAGCCACCAAGAAACGTTAAACCCACAACAGCAGCTACCTCTGCATCCATTTTGAGACCAACTTTAGTCAGGCCAAAGTAGATAAGAAACAGCTGAATAAGCAGGGGTGTTCCTCTGGAAAGCTCAACATAAACAGCATTAAGCTGACTTAAAACAGGAATTTTTGTCAGCGAAATCTGAGCACTTATCAAACCAACGATAAGCGAGAAGAGAACTCCAAAGAAAGAGATAGTAAGCGTTATTTTTGCAGCTTCTGCATACAGTGGGAGGTGTTCCCCTATGAAGCTCCAGTCCATGCGAATAAATCCTCTCGGGATGTGTGAATACTCACACAAGAGTTACAAAATAGCTTTACGCCCGAGTCTATACCAGGAAAATTTTGCTCAGCGACAATTACACCCCGGTCGTATGTGACCCGGGCACCAGACACATCGCGGTGCATGCACAAAGTGCAGTGTATGTCGTAGCCATAATTCGCATGCGTATAATCCTAGCCGCAACTAGGATATTGTCAACTCACAATTGGTAAATTTTTTGATAATGGAAAATTTCTCCACCAAATCCTCAACTGACATACGGGCATTAGCAGGACTTGTAGAGGGCAGTTGACGTGCAGAAATACCGGTTTGTTGCTCGGTATAGCGCTTGTAAAGTTTTGTTGCCGTCCCACCAAGCGTAAAAATGGCACAGACTGACGAATCTTGAATAAGAGCACCAATGTTGTGCGGAATCGGATTTGCAATAGAAGCGTCGCTTGCACCCTTAATGTCACAAGCCTTAAGAACATCACAGAGAGCAAGATGATGTCTTTTACAGAAGTCAATCTTTTCAGATATGGACTTGAGGGGTTTCTCGCCATATAACGCGGCAACTACGCGCCAGAATCTATTCTGAGGATTGCCAAAGTAAAAGCCAATTTCTCGAGACTTAGGGCTTGGCATGGATCCCAAAAGCAGCACGCGAGAGTCAGGGAAGATGATGGGGTCAAGCGTGTTCTCTACATGTGTAAGCGCAATATTGGCAGCATCGCCAGCAGGCTGAGGTCTGTTTGCGGCCACGATTACTCGCCTTCTTGCAGCGGCTCAACAAACTCCTGCAAATCATCAAGGCGCAGTACAGTTACTTGGCCATAGCCGGCTCCACCTGTAGTGCCCGTGTCTATTCCCCACTTATCGCCATCTGACTGGACCCATTGCGCAAGGCCATCAGGAGTGGTGGCGCTGCGGTTCAAGTTTTTTGCACCAAAACTTGCTAACAAAGGAGTGGGTGTATGGCCACAAATTACAACGGGATACGCTGCTTCTGACGTGCGGAAATCCGTAGGATATTGCCAAAACTCTTCACGAATCCACAAAAGATCATTTTCAGACTGCTTGCTTAAATACTGCTCCAAAGAAGCCTTATCCCAGGCGGTTGGCAAGGGAACGCCGTTAGACCTTATGCCCGCATGTACCAGAACAAAATCTCTACCTTGTACCTCAACGGTGGCGTACAAAGGAAGCGCCTGCAACCAGTCAATCAGCTCACCATATTCTTCTTCAGAAAGCGTCTTGAGCTCAGCAAGTGTCGCCTCTCCCCCGTTAATCTGCCACATAAACTGAGCTTCAATATCGGCTTCTGGGTCCAACGCTTGCAGCGCAAGTTGCTCATGATTGCCCATTAAAACGGTACAGTTAGGAAGCTCACGAATTGTCTTTATAGTGGCAAGCGAGCTAGGACCACGATCAATCATGTCGCCAAGACAATAGAACACGTCTGACTCGGTTGGATTAATACGCTGTAGAGCACGCCTAAGCGGCTCCACATGACCGTGAATATCAGAAAAAACGTACGTTGCCACAAAAACCTATTCTGTCGAACCTTCATCTGCAAGCGTCTGACCATCAAAGTTCAGATTTTGCGTAAGCTCTTTTGCAGTATCAAGATTAAAGTCTGGCGAGAAGAAAACGTCAAGTGCATATGGCACATTTGCCAGCGCATGGTCATACAAATCCCAGAAGCTCTCTTTGCGCACCTCTCCCGTGAAAGGATCAGTCCACTCATTTCCCGCTCTGTTATCAAAATCAGAATCAGAAGATTCTCTTGCCCCGTGAGAAAGCGCCTCAATCAAAGAGAACCTATTTGTACCAAAGGTGCGTTCAAGATGACCAAGTAGCTTTCTCTTCTTACCTGTTGGCGAATATGCTAGATGTTGGATAATCCTAAAATCAACAGCAGCTGACGAGAAAATCCTGGTATCGGTAGGTTTTTCATACGTCCATAGCAACGCAAAGAAAAACACTCTATCCAAAACGTAAAGCGTATGCAGCGATGCCTTCAAAACCTCGCTATAAGGCCTATAGGTAGCTACCGTTTTACCAAGATGGGCGTAAAGAATTGCCTCATCAAGGTCTTTCTCGATTTCTGCATGCACTTGATTTTTAGCAGATTCATCCAAGCCCTCTACGCCTTGAGAGGTAAGCATGTTTTGCCAGTAATAGACAAAAGGATGAGCAGTGGAATCAAGCATATAGTGGCAGAGGAATCCCGCAATATAGGCGCGAGCAACCGCAACGTCTTTAAGTGGCAGAGGCGCAATTGCGTCTCGCATAGAAAGAAGAAGTTCGGGCGTTTTTTCTTTATGCATTATCGACGCATATTTAGCGTAGCGATGTAGCAGTGGATCTGCTGCTAAATAAAACAGCGGATCTGGACCTTGGTTACCCAACAGAAAAGCTTCTCGCTCTTCCATCGTAGAAAAACCAAGTTTGCCTGCAGCTATATCAAAGGCATCCTTGCCAAAGAAGTCATGAGTCAAAATTGCGGGCATGTCCATTCCTTTCAGATTGCTACAAACCATTTTACCCAGCAATGGCTCAGTACGTTAGAGAGAATATAAAACGGCATGTAGTCACTATTGTGAGCAAGTTACCTCTAAGCTCTCTTCAGCTACCGTCTGCCGATTAATAAGCCTTACCCCCTGTAGTAATACTTAAATATTTGATATCTTTAAACATACTTGGGGGAGATATTTTCTGTCTGAGCCATCTAGCTTGTATTGCGACTACAAGCTGGGAAAGTAAGGATCTAAGGAGTGAGGTATTCCTTACGGCACAGTAAAGAAAAAACCTGCAAAGACAGAGAATATCTAATTGAGGGGAGCAATCATGGCATGCTGCTATGAGAAGCTTATCTCTGCAGGTAAAAATAGTCTCTGCAGAGTCAAAACATCACGTTCTTCTGACATAAAGAAGCGTGAGTAACATGAACACGGCAAGAAAAATTAAACTCTATAGGATGCTTACGGCCCTTGCCTATGGCGACGCCTATGGCATGCCAACAGAGATGATGTCACCACACCAAATTGATTTTGCATTTCCTGATGGAGTTCAAAGTCTTTCAAGTCCACCTAAAAATGACTTTTTTGGAAGACCTTTTACCGCAGGTCAAACTACAGATGATACCGCAAACGCAATCATTTTGACTAAAAACATCATTGATAACCAGGGAGTTTTTAACCAATCCCGCTATTTTGATGCACTAGAAAATTATGTGGCAACAGAGCCAAACGCTGCCCAGGTAGTTGGCCCTTCCACAAGAGCTGCGTTAGCCAATCGACTTTCTGGCCACTCGCTTAAAACGTGTGGTCGCCTTGGAACCACTAACGGATGTGCCATGAAATGTGCGCCGATGGCTTCAATTGTGAGCTGGAAAGACAAACATGCGCTCATTAACAGTGTTACTGAGCTTGCGCTTCCTACGCACGGAACCAACGTAGCCATCATGGGCGCATCAATGATTGTTGCCGCCATAAGCAGAGGTCTTTCTGAAAACTCGTTTACGGTAGAAGACGCTCTTGAAACTGCTTTAAGTTACGGACACCGAGCTCTCTACACAAAAATTGGTACACAAATGCCTATGCCTAGCATGTATCAAAAGTGCATCATGGCATTGGAATTCTGCGAGGGCGCCAAAAACCTTGAGGCTCCCCTAGCAGCATCAAGAGACATCTACGACTACTGCGGCTGTGGTTATGAAACCATAGAGACTATCCCTGCAGTTCTTGCAGTGGTAAAGCTCTCACAAGGAAAAGTCTCTAAAGCAGCGAGAATAGCCGCGGAGATGGGTGGAGACACGGATACTATTGGATCTATTGCCTGCGCTATTTGCTCACAGATTCACTATGACGTTTTGCCTGATGAAGTTCATCTGCTTGAGCGCGTCAATGGATACCAGTTTGAAAAACTTGCAAACGATTTGGAAAACGCCACTTCCCTACCGTATGATGTAGCTATCTAGTTTGCGCTCTTTGCGCCATAGCATACGTTTCTTGTAGGAGGCGCCATGAGCTCCTGTGCTCTTATCGATTTGCATGTTCATCTTGATGGATCAATCCCACTTCCTGCCGCAGCTCAACTTGCAGCAGAAGCGGGACTTGATTTCTCTTTGGCTGAACTCAAAGAAAAGATGCAAGTCCCAGCTCATTGCCAGGATCTTAACCAGTATCTTGCAACGTTTGAGTTGCCACTCAAGCTTATGCAGTCAGCACAGGGCATTCATGCGATTGCACAGGCATTTCACGAGCAACTTGACGCAGAGGGCATTCTCTATGCTGAACCTCGCTTTGCACCAGGAAGTCTTACTGCAGGAGGTCTTTCTCAGCAAGAAGTTCTTGAGGCTGCTCTTGCTGGTAGGGATGACTTCTATGCAGAGAACCCACAGTCAGAGCTCCACACGGCATACATTATTTGCGCTATGCGAGGCACAGGTGAAGAGCTTAAGCACAAAAATGAAGAGTCAATTGATCTGGCAGCAGAGTACCTTGGAAAGGGTGTTGTGGCCGCAGACTTAGCAGGAGCAGAAGCGCTTTTTGCCACAGAGAACTTCTCGTCCCTTTTTGCTGACGCACAAAGAAAAGACGTTCCTTTTACTATCCATGCGGGAGAAGCTGCTGGTCCAGAAAGCATCAAGGCTGCACTTCGACTTGGCGCACAACGCATTGGTCACGGTGTTCGCTCTTTGGAGGATGCGGGCGTTATCCAGGACCTTAAAGCTGCAAATGTTGCCCTTGAAATCTGCCCTACCAGCAACCTTCAGACGCACATCTTTGAGTCAATAGAGCGCTTTCCTCTTGAGCAACTGCTTGATGCTGGCCTGATGGTCACTATCAACACGGACAACATGACTGTCTCCAACACTACCCTCTTGCGCGAGTTTGAGCTTTTGCAGCAGCACTGCGGTCTAGACAAAAATACCGCACGTGAGCTTGCCGAAAATGCTGCACGTGCGGTATTTAGTGATTCTAGCGAGAAAGATCGTCTACTTGCCCACCTTAGGCAATAGTAGCCTCATATCCTGCCTGAACAACAGCATCAACCAATGCGCTATCAGCGACATCAGAAGATAGCTCAACTACAGCGCTCTTCTCGTCAAGTGAAACGGTTGCCTTAGAGACGCCCTCGACAGCCTCAAGAGCCTGTGTGACGTGTGCAACACAGTGCTGGCAAGTCATGCCCTCTACGTTTAGTTTCTTCTCCATATAAGATTCCTCCTTCTGTGACGCGGATGCGTCGTTTGTGGACTTAGTTTGAACGTCAATGACTGGTTTTGTGTCATGAGCGTCTTGGTGAGTTGCTGAGCTGGTATTCTTTGGCTTCCAGGTACGCAGGCGCAGTGCATTGCATACAACAAAGACTGACGAGAAGCCCATGGCGGCTGCACCAATCATAGGATTCAGCGAAATCCCAAATGGATACAACAGACCCATAGCAACAGGGATACAAATGGTGTTATAGAACAGAGCCCAGAACAGGTTTTCTTTAATGTTGGTCATGGTGGCGCGAGAAAGCTCAATTGAGGTAGCAACATCAGCTGGATCAGATTTCATCAAAACAATGTCAGCAGACTCAATAGCAACATCAGTACCTGCACCGATTGCAATTCCCACGTTTGCTCGCGCAAGTGCTGGAGCATCGTTGATGCCATCGCCTACCATGACAACGTTTTCTCCAGCATCCTGGAACTGCCTAATGTAAGACTCTTTTTGGCTTGGCAAGACGTCAGAAATAACCTGATCAACACCAAGCTCCTTACCAATGACGTTTGCCGTTGTCGCCTGATCTCCGGTAAGCATGACGGACTTAACACCCATAGTACGAAGACGAGCAATGGTAGATGCGCTAGTTTGCTTAACCTTGTCGGCTACAGCAATGACACCAAGAAGTTTACCCTCAAGTGCAAAGTACAGCGGTGTTTTTGCCTGTTCAGCTAGCTGCTGAGCCTGAGAAGTCAGCTCTTGTGTGCTGATGCCCTCCTGCTCCATAAGACGAGCGTTTCCTGCTACAAGGCGTTTCTCGCCAACCTTTGCCGTAAGGCCACCACCAGCAACCTGTGAGAACTCCTGTATGTCAACAAAGCTACCTGCAGACTCTCCAAGCTTCTCTTGAGCGTATGTAACAATTGCCTGCGCAAGTGGATGTTCACTCTTTTGCTCAAGCGCATATGCATACTCGAGCAACTGATTCTCGGAGGTACTACCTGCACAAAGAACATCAGTTACGCTTGGCTTGCCCTCAGTGAGCGTTCCCGTCTTATCAAGAACAACCACGGTTGCTCTAACCGCACCCTCAAGCGCCTCGGCGGACTTGACCAAAATGCCATTTGAAGCGCCCAGGCCGGTGCCCACCATAATGGCGGTAGGCGTTGCCAGACCAAGTGCGCAAGGGCAGGAAATAACCAGAACAGCAACAGCGTGCGAAAGAGCAACCGCAAAGTTACCAGGAGCTACAAAGACAAACCATGCCGCAAACGTGACCAGCGCAATTCCAATGACAACGGGGACAAAGATGCCAGCAATGCTGTCAGCAAGACGCTCAATAGGTGCTTTGGAGCTTGTCGCCTCGTCAACTAGGCGGATAATGCCTGCAAGCGTTGTATCATCGCCAACAGCGGTGGCGCGCATCTTAAACCAGCCGCCAGTAGATACCGTAGCGCCTGTCACGGAGTCTCCAACAACCTTGCTTACAGGAACGGGCTCTCCGGTAATAGCGGACTCATCGACAGATCCTTCTCCTTCGATGACTTGGCCATCAACAGGAATTGACTGACCCGCCCTTACCACAAGCACGTCTCCCACCACAACGGTCTCTGCAGGAACTTCCTGCTCAACACCGTCTTTGACGAGAATGGCCGTCTTTGGAGCAAGGTTCATAAGTGCGCTAATTGCACCTGTGGTATGACCCTTTGCGCGCGCCTCAAAGAACTTGCCCAGGGAAATCAGAGCAAGAATCACACCTGCGGTCTCAAAGTACATACCGTGCATTGCTTGGTGAGCTGCAGCAACATCTCCTGCAATAAAAGCATTTGCCATCTGGTACAGGCTAACAACACTGTAAGCAAACGACGCTGCTGAACCTAGCGCAATGAGTGAATCCATATTAGGTGAGCCATGCAAAAACGCGCGAAATCCGCCAATAAAATAGTGACGACAAATAAAGAGAATAGGAATGCAAAGCAAAAGCTCAGTAAGAGCCAAGTTCATCATGCCATTCATTCCAGAAACAGCAGATGGAACAGGTGCTCCTATCATATCACCCATGGCAAGATAAAGCAGTGGAATGGCAAACGCCATTGAGGAAATAAACTCAACTCTCTTCTGCTTTACCGCCTTTTCTGAAGCATTGGTAGCATCTGCCTTAGTAGTTGCAGCAGAATCTTTTTTGTCGCTACGAGGTGTTGCCTCATAGCCTGCTTTGCTTACTGCGTCAGAAATCTGCTTGAGGGTATCTGGATTACCGTCATAATCAACTTCCATAGAATTTTTAAGCAGATTAACGCGTGCCTCAGAGACACCAGAGACAGAGTTTGCTGCCTTCTCCACGTGCGCAGAACAACTTGCGCATGTCATTCCTTGTACATCAAAAACTTTCTGATCCATAACGCCACCTTACATAAAACGCTTAAAGAGGTCCATGACCTCATCAATAACTTCTGTATCACCCAACTGGATGCGGTCAACTACGCAAGACTCCAGGTGATCCTGCATTACTTCTCTTGAGACAGCCTTAACCGCAGACTCAACTGCCGCAAGCTGAATAAGGATATCTCCGCAATAACGATCCTCGTCAATCATTGTTTTAATGCCATTTAACTGTCCGATTGCACGGTTAATACGGCGAGAAACCCCACTTTTAAGTTCGCTTGAGCGAGGGGTTGCCTTGTGGTCACAATGACAGCATGTCTTTTGTGATTGGCCGTCTTTCTGAGCCATCTGTCCTCCTTTACATACCCTAAGGGGGTATTAGTTTCTGTAAACAGTATACCCCCATACGGTATTTTTATGCAACAAAAAACAGCGACCTAAGCCGCCGTTTTTTATCTACCTATAAAAGAGAGACTCAGCACTCAAAAATACGTGCTATTCATCGTCCTCTTGATCTTCTACACTTCCCTCAACAAGACCTAAAGTACTCTGTGCATCTTCAAGGCTCTCTAATGCAGTAACACCTCTGAGCTTGCGGTTCATAGCTTTTGTTCTAGTAGTAAGAATCTTATCAATGGTGGTTTCTGCAGTTCTAATCTGTTTTTGAGCTTTCTCAAGCTGTACCTGATACGTCTCAAACTCTGTCTTAACCGCAGAGAGTACCTTTTGAATTTCGTCGGCATGCTTCTGAATAGCAACAGATTGAAATCCCATTTGAAGACTGTTAAGAAGTGCTGCCATAGTGGAAGGTCCACACACATTAACGCGATACTCTCTCTGTAGCTGCTCAAGCAGTCCCGTCTGACTGACTACCTCTGCATAAAGCCCCTCAAAAGGAAGGAATAAGATAGCAAAGTTAGTTGTCTCTGGTGGAGCAATATACTTTGTAGAAATATCTTTTGCCTCTGCCTTAATTCGAGTCTCTAGGCCCTTTTTAGCAGCAGCAATAGCCTCTTCATTTCCCGCGTTAATTGCATCTACTAGGTGCTCGTACGTATCTCCAGGGAACTTAGAATCAATAGGAAGCCAAACAGTCTCCCCTGACTCTCCAGGCAACTTAACGGCAAACTCAACACGCTCAGTAGAACCAGAAACAGTAGCAACATTCTCTTCATATTGCTCTGGAGAAAGAATGTCTCTTAGAATTGCGCCAAGCTGAATTTCTCCAACAATTCCGCGAGTCTTAACGCCAGAAAGAACCTTCTTTAAGTCTCCAACACCTTCTGCAAGACCACGCATTTCTCCCAGGCCTTGATGAACTTGCTCAAGTTGCGTAGATACGCGCTGGAACGATTGGGTCATACGCTCATCAAGCGTTTTCTGGAGTTTCTCGTCAACGGTCTGACGCATAAGCTCAAGCTTTGCTTCATTCTCTTTACGCATGTCGCTGAGCTGTTTGTCAACAGTCTCTCTAACCTTACCAAGCTGCTCAGTTGAAGCCTGGGAAGTTGCTTTCATGTTGTCATCCACACGACGCTGAAAAGCATCAAAGCGAGCATCAAGCTGAGCAATACGCTGATCAGTCTGCTTCGTCTGATTTTGCAGTGTTGAGGTGAGCTTTTGATCAACTACCTCTCTTACCTTCTCAAGCTTTGTATCCATAAGCTCTTGCATTTTTGCCATGTTATCCGTAACACGACGATCCAACTCTTGGGAGCTTCTTATAAGCTCTGCAGATGATGTTTGACTTTGCTCTTGCAGCGTCTTTACTTGCGAGAGCTTAGAGGAAAGTGTGACAAGGCTCACGATAAGCACAATGACAACTACAGCCAAAACTAACAGCACAAGCAAATCCACAAGACTCCCCTAACTCATAGCAGAACAAACAAACGCAAACACAGCAAACACAATCTGAGTGTTAGCCAAAAATTCCGTAGATTGCTTCTGCAATGCTATTGGTAATGCTCTCTACGATATTCACAAATGGATTATCGGAATTAACATCTTTATCTCCATAAGGATTAGTGAAGTAATCCCAGAATTCTTCCCAATAGTTTTGCTGGCGGTAATACCTATAGGAATCATCATCATCTTCAGTACGATCCTGCTTATCATCAGTATCGTTGTTTGTTTCGTTCTTGCTGTTCTTTTCTTTCTCTTTCATAGAAGAAAGCGTCTCATCAGAACCAAGCGTGACGTTGATGGTAAGGCGGTCTTCTCCACGTACGACCTCTACAGGAACGGTCTCTCCAATCTTGTGAGAGCGAACGGCAATAATAGCTGCATCAGCAGAAACTACGCGCTCTCCACCAATAGAGACAATAACATCACCCTTTTTAATACCAGCACCCTCTGCAGGACTATCATCAAGAAGGCCTGCTACATACGCACCGTAATCTACCGAGAGATCATTGCGCTTTGCAACTCGAGGAGTAACGGTCTGCATAGAAAGGCCAATATAGGCATGCTTAACTTGTTGGCCAGAAAGAATCTGATTTGCAATATCAATGGCATAGTTAGAAGGAATTGCAAAGCCAATACCCGCAAATGACTTGGTATCTGACGAGAACAACGTACAAATACCCACAAGCTGACCATTAGAGTCAACCAGAGCTCCGCCAGAATTACCTGGGTTAATAGCTGCATCAACCTGGATGAGGTTTGCATAAATAGTAGTTTCTCCACCCTCTGTCTCAAGCATATCTCCACGGGAAAGAGCAGACACGATACCTGCAGAAACAGAGTGATCAAGACCAAATGGGCTACCAACACTCATAACCCAACTACCAGGAGCCAGGTTATCGGAGTTACCAATCTCAATTGGGGTTAGGCTATCTCCCTTAAGGTCAGCATGAAGAACAGCAAGGTCAGAGGTAGGGTCTGTTCCTACGACAGTGCACTCATACTCTTTGTCATTAACGGAGATAGAAAATGTATCCATGCCCTCAATGACGTGGTAATTGGTAAGAATGTCTCCATTTGTGTTCAATACAACGCCAGAACCGGTTGAGCCTGATGAATCACTGGTAGCCTTAACGGACACAACCGAAGGCAAAACCTTAGAAGCTACCGTTTCTGCCGTCTTAGTATCAGTTGGTTCTGCAGCAGGACGAGATGTTGCTGCTTGAGAAATAGTTGCCTGACCAGATACTGCAGGAAGCTTAGAAATTCCCTCTCCCAAAGCAATGGTAGGAACACAAGCAACGGCAAAAGCAATTGCACAAGCTGTTCTTTTTACACTTGAGCTTTTGAACATAGACATAAATCCAGCCTGCTTAACTGACGAAAAACGCTTATTTACAGTGGAATCTGTGGTTAAACCATGTGCTTGGTTCTCCATAGACATCCTCCTTAACATCACTTTGATGCAAACAGCTAACGCAAATAATTCTGCGCTAAACACCAATTTTTCAATATGTGTATTCTACCCGTTATACCGGACAAAAATTCGTCTCTTGTTGTGAGAAGCACGCGCGGGAGCCACGCTAGAAGGTTAGACGTTTGCAGATTCCCTTAAACGCAGTCTGTACCTGCGATTATGCTCTAAACAGATAGCCTACGCCACGCACTGTCTCAAGATGAGCAGCTGCCTGAGGGCCAATCTTAGAGCGAACACGCCTTACGTGAACGTCAACTGTTCTGGTACCACCGCAATACTCAAAGCCCCAAACGCGCTGCAAAAGAGCCTCACGCGAGTATGCACGAGACGGATGGGTTGCCAAGAATGACAGCAGCAGATACTCCATATACGTAAGATCAACAGGAGATTCGTCAATATAAACCTGATACGTAGCCAGGTTAATCTTTATATTGTCAACAATAACCAAATCTCTAGAAGTACTCTCGGTGCCTGGCCACAAAAGCAGCGAGCACCTAAGGCTAAACTCCTGGATAGTTGCAGTAGACAAAATAAAATCGCTCTTGCCCTGAACAGGCAGAACAAACTTAGAAAGATTATCAAGGTCAGCAACAAACAGGCGAGCAATTCCACCATTTTGCGCAGAATAATTCTCTACCGTGCTAATAACATCCTGAGAAAGTTCTTTTTGATCAAGAATAATCAGATCAAAGGTATGACCAGAAGCCGCAGCCTGAGAAAATGAGGCTGCATTAGCAAGAGCAATAGACACATCAATGACATGCGAAAGTTCACGCATACGTTCATGTAAGCGTGTCGTTGCAGATACAAGAAGAATATTCTTGTGATGCATCGATTCCCCCTAGGATAAGCTTAATCTTATCAAGCATACCACAAGCTGCGAATAAAGAGCAGATATACCTCATTATCTGCAAATAGGGCGAGAAGATTTTCCCGCCCTAAATTATTTTTTTACGTTTGCGTATTAATTCTAAAAAGTATGGGTTTTACGCAATAGCGCCAATGAACTCAGCTGTTCGAGGGTTTTGTGGATTGTTGAAGATGACATCAGGAGTTCCTTGCTCAACTACCACTCCCCATTCCATAAAGACCACGCGATCTGCCACGTCTTTTGCAAAGCCCATCTCGTGCGTTACCACAATCATGGTCATACCAGAGTTCTTTGCCAGATCACGCATGACGTCCAAAACACCACGAACAAGCTCGGGGTCAAGTGCAGATGTAGGCTCGTCAAAAAGAAGCACGTTTGGGTGCATTGCCACAGCGCGAGCGATTGCTACACGCTGCTGCTGACCACCGGAAAGCGCACCAGGCTTGAAGTCTGCTCTATCGGCAAGACCAACAGCCTCAAGCTGCTTTAATGCCTCGGCTTCTGCCTCTTCTTTTGACTTTCCTAGAACCTTAATCTGACCAATCATTACGTTCTCTTTAACCGTTAAATGACCAAACAGATTGAATTGCTGAAAGACCATTCCGACGTCTCTACGAAGGGCGTTGACCTCAGCTTCATTGGTACCTGTAATCTCTTGATCTTCAATAAGAATATGGCCTGCAGAAGGAGTCTCCAGCAGATTGATGCAACGGAGCATAGTGGACTTGCCAGAGCCCGAAGGACCAAGTACTACCACTACTTCACCTGGCCAAACAGTCAGGTTAACGTCATTTAAGACATGCGTTGATCCAAACGACTTATTGAGGTGCTCAATACGAACAATAGGATGCTCCCCTGCCTCAAAAGTATGGTTAGTAAGCGGCTTATCGCGCTTGTATGCCTCTTGTGCAGCAACTTCAGCATCCAAGGCAGGATGTTCTGTGTTTGATTTCTTTTTAAAAGAAAAGAACGACATTAGTTTTCCTC
>JABZHE010000110.1:0-3998 GCA_015259025.1 Atopobium sp.
GCTCAGGAGCTGGGTTACGCTGAGCGAGACCCGTCAAGCGACGTTGACGGCATCGATGTCCGCTCTAAGACCATGATTTCTGCGTCCATTGCCTTTGATGTTATCTGCACAGACCAGATTCCTATGTCTGGCATCAGAAACTTAACTAAGCGCGACCTTGCCATGTTTGGTAGCCATGACATGACTATCAAGCTCTTTGGACGAGGCGTTTCTAACGGAACGTCGTACGCGGTTGCCGTTGAGCCAGTTGCAGTTCCGCTCTCAACCATTGAGGCAAACGTTCCAACAAACTTTAATGTTGCAACTGCCGTGGGAAATACCATTGGCGAGCTCAAGTTCTATGGTCAAGGTGCCGGTGGCGACCCAACAGCAAACGCCGTCGTTCAGGATATTATTGACTGCGCTAGCACTCCTGCTGGGGGCCAGCAGACCTTCTCGGCAGGCCTTTCATATAATCCCGAGCTGCTTGTTTCCGATTACGTGTTTAGGACGCAAGCTGACATTCCTGGCGGTTCGTTCTGGGAGCCAGGCGCTCAGCTGGTTAAGAGCTTAAGTGCCGAGAAGGCCCGCGAGCTCCTTACCAACGCACTTTCGCAAGACCCCACAACCTTTATGGCTGCACTCGAAAAGAGGAATTAGAAATGATCAAAATTGCAAAATTTGGCGGCTCAAGTGTTGCTTCTGCAGAGCAGTTCAAAAAAGTTAAAGCTATTGTTGAGGCTGACCCTGATAGACGCTTTATTGTTTCGTCTGCAGCAGGAAAGCGCCACTCAACCGATAACAAGATTACGGATCTTTTGCTGCTGGTAAATGCCCACATTGAGTATCACGTTGACTGCACCTCTTTACTTGCAGACATCGAGACTCGCTTTGTGGAGATTGCTGATGAACTGGGAGTTGCATGGCCTGTCGCCGAGGAGTTTGAGAAGTTTGCTACAAACATCAAGTCCTTCTCGCCAGAGTATGTAGTAAGTAGGGGCGAGTGGTTTACCTGCCAGATTCTTGCTGAGTATCTTGGTCTGCCTTTTGTTGACGCAGCGGACGTTATGCTGTTCCATCATGACGGCACCATTGATATGGAGCGCACTGCTTCTAGGCTTAAGGAAGTTGTTGCTCGCAGCGGCTCGTTTGTGCTGCCTGGTTTCTATGGCGCTACCGTTGACGGCGCAATTAAGCTGTTCCAGCGTGGTGGTGGCGATATTACCGGCGCTATTGTTGCTCGCTGCTTAGACGCAGATTTGTACGAGAACTGGACTGACGTTTCCGGCTTCCTGTCTGCTGACCCTCGCATTGTTCAGAATCCACGCGCTATTGGCCGTATTACCTTTGACGAGATGCGCGAGCTTTCTTACATGGGTGCTTCCGTTCTTCAGGAAGAGGCAATTTTCCCTGTTCGCGAGGCAAACATTCCAATTCAGATTAAGAATACCAACCGTCCAGAAGACACGGGTACGGTTATCCGTGAGACCGCGGATGGCGATACAAACGAGCACTTGATTACAGGTATTGCAGGCAAGAAAGACTTCTTAGCTATTCATGTCAAGAAGGCTCACATGTCCAACGAGGTTGGCGTCATCAGCCGCGCACTCAATATTGTTGAGCGCTACGGCGTCTCTGTTGAACACATCCCAACAGGCGTTGATTCGTTTGGTATCGTGGTGAACGCCTCCGATGTAAAGGATACGGTCTATTCCATCATCAGCGATATTCGCCGTGAGATCGAGCCTGATGACATTACGATGGTAGACCGCCTAGCTCTTGTTTCTGTTGTTGGCCGCAATATGTCCAGGCGTTCCGGCACTTCCGGCAAAATCTTTGGTGCGCTGGGTAATGCGGGCGTCAACATTCGTATGATTACGCAGAGCTCGGAAGAGATTAGTATTATCGTGGGCGTTGATAATGCGGACTTTGATCGCACAATTGGCGTCATTTATAACGGATTTGTTCGTGACGAAATGGTTTCGAGGTAACTATGGCTTTTGATCCAAACGGTAAGGTTGTTGCAATTCTTGGTGCTACCGGCGTTGTTGGTGCCCAGATGATGCAGTGCCTTGAAGAGCGTAATTTTCCTATTAAGGAGCTAGTACTTCTGGCATCTGCTCGAAGTGCAGGCAAGACTATTGAGTTTGCAGGACAGCAGATTGCTATCCGCGAAGCAACTCCTGAGGCTTTTGAAGGCGTGGACATTGTTCTTGGCGCAGCCGGTGACGAGCAGGCAAAAGAGCTGCTTCCTGAGGCAGTTAAGCGCGGTTGCGTCTGCGTTGACAACTCTCATGCATTCAGAATGGACCCAAATGTTCCGCTGGTAATTCCAGAGATTAACGCTGAGGACATTAAGAACCACAACGGCATCATCTCTAACCCAAACTGCGCAACCATTATTGGTCTAGTACCTCTGTATCCTCTGCATAAAGCAGCAGGTGCAAAGCGTATTATTGCTTCTACCTATCAGGCTGCATCCGGCGCTGGACTTCCTGGTCTTACCAGTTTGAAGAATCAGATGGCCGACGTTGTTGCAGGTAGGGAAGTAACCGAGACCGCTCCTTTTGCATATCAGCTGGCAGTCAACCTGATTCCACAGATTGGTGGCTTTGACGAGGTTGGCTATACCTCTGAGGAAATGAAGATGCAAAACGAGGGTCGCAAGATTATGCACCTTCCTGAGCTGCGCGTTAACTGCACCTGCGTCCGTGTTCCAACGATGCGCTCTCACTCTGAGTCCATCACTGTTGAGTTCGAGCGTCCTTTGAGCCCAGATGAGGCTCGCGCTATTCTTGAAGACGCACCAGGCATTAAGGTTGTGGACAACCCTGCAGAGCTTCAGTACCCAATGCCTCTTGATACCTCCGACCAGGACCTCATTTATGTTGGTCGTATTCGCGAGGATCTCTCCGCTGATAAGGGTACTAACGCACTGACATTCTTCTGCTGCGGAGACCAAATCAGAAAGGGTGCCGCAACTAACGCCGTCCAGATTGCAGAATACCTGCTGTAATATCTGGCGTGCAGTCGTGCACGCATCATTTTCGTTGACCAAGTACCCGTTCGATTCTATTTCGTGGAATCGAACGGGTATTTTTGTGCGTCCGAGTGAAATTTTTCAGCGATAGAGTACCATTCGGCGGCAAAGTGGTAAAAAATGCGTTTAGTTGGAGTATCCAAAAATGCTTAGTTTCTATGCAATCCATCTACCAGCAATTTTGCGTGGACAAAATTGTGGAAATTAGTACAAAATTTCTGAGCTGGGTAAACGTAAGTGCCAAAACTTCGAAGACCAAAAATAAACTCCAACTAAACGGATTTTTTACCCAAAACAGCACCTCTCGTTCGATATATCAATTTCTTGATTAGTTTTCCTGCATATCAGCCAGTGTTTATGCACAAATTGTCCGTTGTTAGTTAAAACTTTTATTCGAACAGGTATTCTACTTTTACAGTAGCCATACAGTTTGGGGGCAAAAAGGGGGCGGCTGTAGTATTGGCCTAACAAAAAAGGTAGACGGCAAGCCGTCTACCTTGGGTTTTTGGTGCCTCCTGCGCGATTCGAACGCGCGACCTGCGGTTTAGAAGACCGACGCTCTATCCAGCTGAGCTAAGGAGACATATAGCGTCGTTCATTATAGCAATAAGGATTGCAAATACGTCGTGCCATCAAAGATTTTCTTATCAGAAGAATGACAAAGGAAAGGAAAAGTGGCTACACTAAAAGCAGCTACACTGGTTATAGGCTTACGTGAATGGAGACGCTATGTCTTACGATTTTGAATCCCGCGTTGATCGCGCTGGTACTGGTTCTAGAAAATGGAACGTCATGTATGACGTTAATCCTGATGTAGCTCCTGGTATTCCACCGTTTTCTGTTGCTGACATGGAATATCACACAGCTCCAGAGATTGTCGAGGGCCTTAAGGAATACATCAATGACGCAATCCTTGGCTATTCCATGCCAACCAATCAGATGAAGCAGGCTGTGTGCAAGTGGATGAAGACTTGCCACA
>JABZHE010000111.1:0-3930 GCA_015259025.1 Atopobium sp.
GTGCCGCAAGCGTCTCTTCAGAGCGCTCACCTGCAACAATAGGCCACGGACGCACCGACGCGTGCGGCTCAGGGTTTCTCGCCTCAAAGCCAGCGCCAACCGCCAAAGGCAGCTGCGCCGTCATCAAAAGCGCCGCGCAATCTGGACCGTAATATCCCGGGCGACGACCAACCTCGGCAAATCCCAGCTTGCTATAGGCACCCTGAGCTGGAGCGTTATCCTCCTCCACCTCAAGGGTAATCGCAGATGCGCCCAGCATCTGAGCATCGTATGCCACGCGTTCTACCAGCTTTGATGCAATTCCTTGGCGGCGACGCTCGGGCGCAACCACCACTTCTTCCACCTCAAACTGAGCTCCTGCCAGGCGACCGCCCGCAAAGCCAATGACCGTTCCGCGGTCGTGAGCCAGCCACCAGCTGCGCCCAACGCCCGAGAGCTCGTCATAGAACGTCTGCTTTGACCAGGCCGAATGCGCAGCGTCAGCATATGTTGCCGCCTCAAGCTCCGCCACCTGATCCAGATCGTTCACCGTCATCGGACGAAGTTGCAGGTGAATATCGGCCAACGCATCATCCACGCCGGTCAGAGCCACCGTTGCCGGCTCCTTCAAGCCCAAACGCTTGCGCTCCGACTCCTCCGCGTCCGAAAGTCGCGTGTAAATGGGCAGCACCAGCGCCGGATCGCCCGCGCCCGCCTGCTGATACTCGGGCATGCACACCACGCGTACCAGGCCTTCTCCTGTTGGGAACCACGTTGCTTCATCGGTGTACGTCGAGAAACCCGCGCGCTCAAAACGCTCGCGGTACTTCACTAAACCGTTGCCTGTGAGCGTGAGCTGAGCCTTATCAGTCCTGCTCGACCACTCCTCTACACAAGCGTCTGCCTTGAGGACGGTCTCCACCGGGAACGTTCTATGTGCTCCAGCATTATCCAGCAGGTAGATGCCCGGATAGACCTCGCCGCGCATGGCGTCTGCAACAACGCCAACGGTGCCGCGAACGCCCGCCTTCCACGCGCTGAACGCCATGGCATCAAGCGCACTTGCGCCATAAAGTGGCAGGCCAGAGCCGCAGGCAATGCCCTTTGCGGTGGCTACGCCAATGCGAACGCCCGTGAACGAACCAGGTCCTCTACCTGCGATAACCGCGTCAACGTCGGCCATAGTTAAGCCAGCAGCTTTGAGCGCTTCCTGAACTGAGCCCACAAGCTCTACGTTTGCCTGACGACGGCACAGGTGATCCGTCGACGCTAGCACCTCAACGTCGAATCCACCGTCCGCCGCACCAGCCGTGCTGGCGCCGTCCGCCACGCCTGCGCCATCTGCCGCTCCGGCGCCGGCCGCGACCGTATCGCACCTGGTCAGACGCGCGACCGTGCACGCCAGCATGTCCGTCGACGTATCAACCGCAAGCACCACGTTTGTTTCATTTTTTATAGCAAGCATAAACACTCTTCTCGGCGTTAAAACGCCTTGTATCACGCCAATATTTCTTCTTGTAACTCTATAACTATACGCCAAGCCACGCCTGCAAACAGCGCGAGTCCCAACCCCGCAAAACTTTTACGCAACGGCTGATCTACCGGCGCGTATATACATTGCAACCTAGTGAAACCCTGACTAGCGAGAAACGCTTTGATGTCCAAACTCTGCACGTAAACTGCGAAAACGAATAGAAGAGATTGCTATAGAGAATTTACAGTTTCCGCCCTATTGCTCTAAACAATCTTGCTATTTGGTTTATAGTTAATCTATTAGCGCCCACCCAAGGCTACGCAATGCGTCCTGAAATGCGGTGGGCCATTTTCATAACATTGAAAAACAGAAAAAGGCAGCCCATCCAGAGCTGCCTTCAACGCACACTATGTCTCCGCAGCACTAGACTGCGTGCTCTGTCTCTCAGCACCCTCTTCTTCCTTAAGAAATTCTCTATCCAAGGTTCTAATAAACGGCAGGTAGATTACTACACCAAGCGCAATGAGGACCAGTTGTAATGCAGCGCCCTGCCATCCGCATAAAAGAAATCCCGAAATGAGCGGTGGCGTGCTCCAAGGCAGCATAATACCGTTGCACAGAGGCACCAAGCCGGCACTCATTGCGGACCACGCAATTAAAACGTTAACAACCGGCGTAAAAATCAGAGGAATTGCCATAATGGGGTTCAGTACTATCGGCAGTCCGTACATGACGGGCTCGTTAATACCAAAAATACCAGGCACAATGGAGATTTTTGCAATGTCTTTTGCACGGCGAGAATTGCAGAACAAAAATATCACAATCAACAGCGAAAGGGTTGATCCTCCGCCACCAAACAGCGCAAAGAACGCATCAAACTCTCGATTGATAATGTTGGGTAACGCAGTGCCGGCGGCAAAAGCAGCCTGGTTTTCCAGCGTAAGCGCAGTCAAAATCGGCGTAAAAATAGGGCTCGTAATATTTGACCCGTTAATGCCAAAGAACCAGAAAATGCCCTGAATGATGTAAGCAATCGCCAAGGCCCACACGGTTCCGCCAAGCATGGTCAGCGGAATCTGCAACATGGAATAAATGCAGGTAAACGCATCTCCCCAAGGGGTAAGGGCAAACAAAACGCTAATCGCCCACACTGCGGCAAACGTAAGCGCCATCGGAACCAGAGCACTAAACGCAAGCGAAACAGACGTAGGAACGCCCTCCGGCATCCTAATAACCCAGTTCTTCTTGATAGCAAATCCAAAAATGGACACCGACAAAAAGCCTACGATAATCGCTACAAACACACCCCTCGCGCCGGTCCACGCAAGAGGAATGCTCTCCACCAAAAATGGCTGAGAAGCTCCCTGGGGCAAAAACTCAGTCACCTGAGGCATCAAAATAAACCAGCTGACGAGCGAAACCATACCAGCAGAAACTCGATCCTCTAAACCAAGTTGATCAGCAAAGTTGTATCCAATCTCGAACGACAAAAATATCGCCATGAGCGAAACAGTGCAGGCAGAAGGAATGGCCAACAGCGAGAAAAGCGACTTACCCTGAATCGTAGTTGCCTTCAAGAAATCAACCCACGCAGGGATTGGCAAGTTTCCTACCAGCGTAAACATTGATCCGATGATAAGGATTGGCATGAGCATAGCAAACGAGTCGCGCATAGTAAGAAGATATTTATTCTTACTCACCGACTCTGCCATGGGCATAAGCTTCTTCTCAAGACCATCCATTACCTTCATACAGTCCCCAAAACAGCACGTAATCCCTACAAAATTCAGAAGTGAGAATCTTATAACAAATGCAACGACAGCCGTCTATCGCAAGGTCATTCACATAAAATTCACCTGCAGATCGCACAATGCCCTACTTCAAATACCCCACTTAAAAAACCTGGCGAGAAGATCACTCCTCTCGCCAGGCGTCTAACCTGTCAGTTTTGCCGCGACCCGCAACTGGCGCTGCAACCCGCGACCGCAGCGCTCCTCGCAGCCGCCTCCGCTACTTGCTCGTTAACCGCTCGACGAGCTTATTGATCTCCCATTCGGTCATGCCCGCATCGGTCAGATACTTGCGAGCACCGGCTGCATAATCCGCGCCATCGAGCGAACCGTACGTAGGCACCCCAGCAATGCAACGAGCGATGTCATTGAACTTCACGTCAACAACAGCGTCGTAACGAGCCTTGTCGTCCTTCTCGTTAATGCCGTAATAGTTGTCGTAGGTAATCATGTAGTCGTCGCGCATCTCGTCGTAGGATGCGCCACAAAGTGCCTCGAGAAGGGCGCAAACAAAGCCCGTGCGATCTTTACCCTCAGTGCAGTGAATAAGATATGGACCCTTATGCAGAATTATCTCGCGCAGGCCCGCTGCCAAGCGATGGGCATATTGGCCGCCACGGTAATTGGCGTTGAGGTCAAGAGCTGCGACGTTCCCCGCGTCGTACAAGCTCTGGTGCCACGTAATGT
>JABZHE010000112.1:0-3921 GCA_015259025.1 Atopobium sp.
AATTGCGAGAATGAGCTGGCTTCAGTTCGCGAGAAAAGCGCGCAGTCCAAGGGTGAGGTTGCTCGCCTCAACGGTGAGCTTACCTCTATTGCTGCGGAGCGAGGCCGTCTTGAGGGACAGGTTGCGTCTTCTCAGGCTGAGCTGAAGCAGGTGAGCACTTCTCGAGAGCAGGCCAAAGAGCGCGCTCAAGAGGCTCGTGCGCACATTGATGAGCACAAGCGTGCGGCTGAAGAGGCTAAGACTCGCATGGAGTCGCTAGCTTCTGAGCTCAAAGAGCTGCAGGACCAGCATGAGGATGCCATTCGCTCTCAGGGTAGGGCTAACCGAGAGCTTTCGGATGCAAAGACGGACCTCACTGTTGCAAAAGAGCGCGCAACGAGCATGGCTTCTCGCCAGGCAGAGCTTGAGAGGCGTCTGTCTCAGCTGGATGAGCAGCTTGCTGCTGCTAAGCAGGCAACGCATGCGCTTGAGGTAATCAGGTTGCGCGTAGACCCGCTGTACAAGCGCTACGATGCTCTGCACCAGAAGGCGCTTGAGTGGGCGTCTAGGCTCAAGGATCGCGCGTCGTTGGCGGAGGCAGACTCCGAGACGCTGCGAGAGACCATCTCCGAGGCAAAAGACGCTGCTTCTGAAGCTGCGCTTGCGGTAGAAAAAGAGAAAGACGCTGCTAACCAGATTAGCGTTGAGATTGGCAAGCTTGAGGTTCAGGTTCAAAACGCCATCGAGGCCATTCTTGCTACGGGCGCCTCATTGGACGAGGCATTGACGCTTCCTGAGCCAGAAGATAGAGAGCAGGCAGAACGCCTTGCTGCGTCGCTCAAGAGTCAGCTTGAGGCACTTGGTCCTGTCAACGCTGTAGCTATGGATGAGTACGAGCGCCTCAAAGAGCGTGCTGATTACATTAACGAGCAGGTAGCTGACTTAGAGGCTGCTCGAACTTCGCTGAAGAAAATCATCTCGGCTATTGACCGCAAGATGCGTAGCCGATTCCTTGTTGTCTTTGACCGCGTTAACCAGAACTTCTCCGAGATCTTCTCGATGCTGTTCCCTGGAGGTCATGCTCATATTGAGCTCACCGATCCAGACCATCTCTCCGAGACAGGCATTGAGATTGTGGCTCAGCCGCGCGGTAAGCGCATTACCAAGATGATGCTCATGTCAGGTGGCGAGAAGAGCCTCACCGCCTTGGCATTGCTCTTTGCTGTATACAGAACGCGCACTGTTCCGTTCTACGTGTTTGATGAGGTTGAGGCTGCGCTCGACGACGCCAACCTCTCCAAGCTGCTTGATGCCATTGAGCAGCTCAAAGAGACCACTCAGCTGATTGTCATTTCTCACCAGAGGCGCACCATGGAGCAGGCTGATGTTCTGTACGGTGTATCTATGCAGGCAGATGGTGTTAGCCACGTTGTCTCTCAGAGGCTTGATAAGACAACCGGAAAGGTAGTTGATATCTAATGGGCTTTATGTACAATCTTCGCCGCGGTCTTGAGCGTTCTCGTGAGACTTTAAGCGAAATCTTTTATATGGGCGGCGAGGTCACCGAAGATTTTTGGGATGATCTTGAGGACACGCTTGTTATGGGAGACATGGGCGCTGAGGTGGCAATGCGTGTCACCGATGACCTGCGTGAGCGTGCGGCGCGAGAAAACCTTATGCGCTCCGATCAGCTCCGCCGCGCACTTGTAGAGCGCCTTACGGCAGAGTTTCCTGTTGCAGAAAGAGATCCTTTTACGGATACGCCCTCTATTGTTTTGTTCGTAGGCATTAACGGCGCTGGTAAAACTACCACTGTTGGCAAGATTGCTGGACGTGCACATGCTAGTGGCGTCAAGACCTTGATTGGTGGTGCAGATACCTTCCGTGCGGCTGCAATTGAGCAGCTGCAGGTATGGGGAGAGCGCTCTGGTATTGAGGTAGTAACCAGAGAGCGTGGCGCTGATCCTGCAAGCGTTTGTTTTGAGGTTGTTGAGACTGCAGAAAAACAAGGTACTGAGCTGGTTCTTATTGATACTGCCGGACGTCTGCCCACTTCATCCGATCTTATGCGTGAGCTTGCTAAGGTTGTTTCAGATACCAGAAAGCGCGCAGGAGATATTCCCGTGAGCGTTGTCTTGGTTATTGATGCAACTACCGGTCAAAATGGCCTTAACCAGGCAAAAGAGTTCAATGACGCACTGTCTTTGGACGGTCTTATTGTTACAAAGCTTGATGGCACTGCAAAGGGAGGAATTGCTCTGGCAATTTCTAACCAGCTTAACCTGCCTATTTATCGTATTGGTGTGGGCGAGTCAATTGACGATCTTCAGACGTTTGATGCTCGTTCATTCTGTGAAGCACTTGTTGGTGAGGGAGTTCAGTAATGTTTAACAGCCTGCAAGATAGACTGCAAAATACATTTTCCGCTCTGCGCGGAAAGGGCCGTCTCACTGAGGACGATATCAATTCAGCCATGCGAGAAATTCGCATGGCTCTTCTCGAGGCTGACGTTAACTACAAGGTAGTTAAAGAGTTTGTCGGCCGCTGCAAAGAGCAGTGCATGACCGCTGACGTGCTGGAGTCTCTGTCTCCAGCCCAAAATGTTGTCCGCATTGTTCTGGATGAGCTCACAGCACTGCTTGGTTCAACTGAGTCCAAGCTTACGCTGGCGCAGAACCGCATTCCAAACGTCATTATGCTTGTTGGTCTTCAGGGCTCCGGTAAGACAACCGCAGCTGCAAAGCTTGCCTACCTGCTTAAGTCCCAGGGAAAGAATCCTCTGCTTGCCGCCTGCGACGTTCACCGTCCTGCAGCAGCAGATCAGCTTGAAACACTTGGTTCAGAAATTGGCGTGCCAGTCTATCGTGGAGATGGCAAAGATGCCGTTGCTATTGCGTCTCAGGCTATCCAGGAAGCTGTTGACCACCTCAACGACCTGGTAATTGTCGATACCGCTGGCCGTCTTCAAATTGACGAAGAAATGATGGAAGAGGCCGTTGCTATCAAGCGTGCCGTCAAGCCAGATCAGATTCTTATGGTTGTCGACGCCATGACCGGCCAGGATATCGTCAATGTTGTCAGCACCTTCGCTGAGCGCGTAGACTTTGATGGCGTTATCATGTCCAAGCTTGATGGCGATGCTCGTGGTGGTGGCGCACTTTCCGTACGTGAGGTTACCGGCAAGCCTATCAAGTTTGTTTCCATGGGCGAGAAACCCGATTCACTTGAAGTTTTCCACCCAGATCGTATGGCCAAGCGTATTCTTGGCATGGGCGACGTTATCTCTATTGTCGAGAAGGCCCAGCAGGCAGCAGACGAGAAGCAGGTTGAAGATGCCGAGCGTATGTTGCGCGAGGGCTTTACTATGGATGACCTGCTTAATCAGATGAACCAGATTCGCAAGATGGGCGGTCTTGCAAAGCTTATTGGTGCTCTACCTGGTGGTGACCGTATGATGGCCCAGCAAGGCGGTGTTGACGATAGTTCTATGGGAAAGATTGAAGCTATCATTCACTCCATGACTAAAGAAGAGCGTGCACGTCCAAAGATTATTAATGGTCAGCGTCGTCGTCGCATTTCTATGGGATCTGGTCGTAGTGTTCAGGAAGTCAATCAGCTTATTCGTCAGTGGGGAGAGATGAATAAGATGATGGGCAAGATGAAGGCTATGACTCAGGGCGGTAATGCAAAGAAGGGTCGCCGTGCCATGGAGTCCATGATGAAAAATATGGGCTTTGGCGGAGGTCAAATGCCTCGCTTCTAGGCGTTGCTAGTAAATAAATTTATATAAGAAGTACTCTTATTGTCAGAAATATCCCTACTGCTTTTTGTTACACATGGTAAACTCTCTCAAAAAGCAGTAGGGAGTAATTATGTCAATTAAGCGTATTACCTTTGTTGTATTAGGTTGTGTAAGTTTGGCACTTGCCGTAATTGGCGTAG
>JABZHE010000113.1:0-3883 GCA_015259025.1 Atopobium sp.
CTATTGGGGCCCTATGCGCGCTCGTCTCCGGGGCATGGCGGCCGTGCATCGCCCTATCTGCCGCCTATGGACTCATAGCCGCCGTGATGGCACTTGCCGAGGGAGCTGGAAGCACAACGCTTATGACCGCTGTGGTCATGCTGAGCTACATGGCCCAAAAGTTTGTAGTTCTGGCTCTCCTGGGCGTCTCCCTTTCCAAACTGGCCTCGATGCAGGATCTTCTCGCTGCGCTGCAGTCTATGGGGACTCCGCAGGTAGTTCTCATTCCATGCATGGTCATTCTGCGATTCTTCCCAACTATACGCAGGGACGCCTCGCATCTCATGGAAAGCCTGAAGACGCGGCGCGTGCTCGCAGGAGGAGGGTTCGCATTCCGACACCCAGCTCTCACATGCGAGCTTCTGATAGTTCCGCTCCTCATGAGGAGCGTGAGGGTATCTGACGAGCTGGCGGCATCCGCGCTTGCCCGCGGCTTAGACGGCGAGACCCAAGCAACGGTGCTGCAGCCCCTTTCTTTCGGAGGAAGGGACGCTGTGACGGCCGCCTTAACCCTCCTGGCAACCGGAGTGCTTGTGTGGCTTCAATTTGGACCGCGATAGAGGGACTCAGGACGAGACTTGCTTCGTCAAACTTGTACGTCTTAAACCAGAACAGAAGAAAGGACTCATTATGAAAAAAGGCGGAACCTCGACCATAGGGACTCGAGATCTTGTATCCATTGGCGTCTTCGGAGCGCTGTCCCTCCTAATCTTCTTTGTAGTGGGAGGCATCGCGGGCCTCACCGTCGTGGGGACAGTCGCCAACATACCCATTGTCTGCTTCTTCACATCGATAGCCTATCTGCTCCTTGCCGCAAAAGTCAGGAAAACCGGGACCTTCCTCATCATGGGGACCATAAACGTGTTGCCCGGCTTGATGCGGCAAACGTCTTCGGTGTCATTGGCAGTATCGCGGGCTGGGCTCTTGCGGAGGTGGTTGCCACGCGGATCGGGTACTCGAACAGGAAAGGTCTCGTTGCGGCTTACGTCGTCGGTTGCACACTGCAGTCGGCGCTCTACACCCTTCCCATATACCTCTCCGCCACTCAGTACCTTTCCGAGCGCCAAGAAATACTGCGACTCACCGATGAGACCATGGCGCAGTTTGTCGCGATGTTCTCGGGTCCCATGTACGTCGGAATGGTTGTCCTTACGACGGTAATGAGCCTTGTCGGTGCGTTCGTCTCGCTAAAGATCATGAGGAAGCATTTTGAGAAGGCAGGGATTGTCTAAGGGACGCCTCGCAACAAGAAAATCGAGAGATGGGACAGGATAGCCCCATGGCTGCTGATAACCAAAAGAGCATCGGGGATTCTCGGGGGCCATACAATAAATTGAGACCCACGTGTTTCGCTAATCTAATCTTTTTGCCTCAGCTCGAACGTTTGGTTCACAGCCATCAGGTCGCTTCCAAACCACCTATTATTCCCGCTGGGGTTTTGGGGAATAATCAAGTCCGAAAGGTGAGTTTTCCCAGTAAGGGTGCAATTATTCTCTCCTGTCCGAATAAACCGTTGATTCAGGAATGTATAGTTTTGCATCAGCTCCTCGCTCACGTTGCGAGGAGTTGTTTATTAATAAATAGTTGCGGATGATATCACGTTATCGTGATTTCTTTATTAAAAGAAACGATACATATGACTACACTTGCGCGGTTTTACGGGATAGTTATACGCACATATTTCTTGGGCTCAGAATACAATCCGCCGTATATACATGCAATTTATGGGGAGGATACTGCAGCCTTTGATAGTAATTCGGGCGAGGAGATTGATGGGAGTCTGCCGCTTCGTGCTGCTGGTATAGTGCGCGAGTGGATAGAGATTCATCAAACTGAGTTTATGGTTATGTGGGAGACGCAGAAATCTTAAACGATAGTAAAGGTCTGCGGGCACCAGGTACCTCGCTCCCAGGTTACTGGGCAGGAAGTTTTAAAAAGAGGGTACTATCCCCTGTCAAGTTGACACTTATAAAAACGAAAACACAATTTTTCTTATCCGACCAGATCGTGGTAATATTCCGCCACGGTTTGGTCATTTCTTTTAGCGGAAATGAACTGATTCGTGAAGTACATTATTCCAGCACGAACCTGTTCCTGTAACTCTGCTAGAGTTTCCGCCTTTGGACGGTGCTCGAGCCAGATGCTTTTAAAATCTGCTCACTAGTGTTCCATTACGGCGTTATCCGCTGGTGTCCCAGGCGCCGATAGGCTATGCCTTACCTTCTCCTGACGGAGAGCTCCGTTGTAATTGGTGGACGTATATGCCGCTCCACGATCCGTATGGATCATTTCTGGAGTAGTTCCACTAGCCTTAGCCGCTTGGTTGAAGACTTTGATTGCAGCTTCACTGGTCTCCGTTGGTGAGATTAACCATGCTGCTGACCTTTGTCCATATAGATCTAAGATGGCGTGTAGACGAACCATCTTATCGTATCCAACACTATCTTGATGCCGTTTTTCGATTCGCTTGATCTCCTCCAGTACTTCCCGTTCCCGCTGTTCGCGTAGCGATAATCTACGATTTAACCATTTGTAATACGCTTGCCGACTGATTCCCGCAGCTCGAGCCGTTTCACTAACTGTGTACTCGCCACTGCTGGTCCACGGTACTTAAACATGACCGTTTACCACGGGATTGAAAAAGATGACAATTTAGAAGAAGCCGGTATGCTTAAGCTTGTGAAATGATAAATTCGCGGAATTTAATTTACACCAACATTTTGGACTTGCCCTGGATTGAACTGCTCGTCTAAAATATTTATTAGCTGTTTATCAAACTTAGAATTGCGAGTGGTAGTCGTCCAAGGGGTTAGGTAAACGGCGTGAATGCCAAGTTCACGCATATACTTACCAACAGTTCGTTCAGCGATCTTATATCCTTTTGAGCGAAGTTCTTGGGTGATTTTGCCGACACCGTAAATACAAAGGCTTTTGATCCAAATCGCTTTAATTTCACCTTGAATAAACTTCTTCCGAAGCTTTCGCGGTGATTGGTGATTATGACGCTTTTCTCGTTGATAGTAGCCACTTCTTGAGATTCCAACATAATCACACATACCATTGATGGAAGGGTGGGATTCCAAAGCGTGCTGAACGTCCATTTCTTGGTGTACCTTTTCGGTAGTTACTTGCTCAGAATCCCGATTGATTTTTTAATACTTCGATCGCTCCTTCAGCGTCACGAAGTTGACGCTTTAGTCGTGCAATCTCCTTGTCCTTATCGCTGGCAAAATTACCAGAGCCACGACCAAACTTCCCAGTCTCAGTAATTACTTCCTTAAATATACTAAATCAGAGTTTCTATTTAACTTGTACATTTTTTATTCTAGGCCCATACAAAAAACTGACTTACTCAAGTTATGAGATAAGTCAGTTTTTTTAGTTTTTAGAATTTGAATAAGTCATTAAGAGCTTCAGTCATAGTTGGGTGAGCGTAAATTTGGTCACGCAAGTCTTCAGCCTTTAAGTGGTGCTGCATTGCTAAAGTAATGACATTGATAGTTTCGTAAGCTTCTTCAGCGTAAATAGTAGCACCTAAGATTTCGTGGGTTTCTGGGTCAATCAAAGCCTTGTATGAGCCTCTTGGGTTGCCGATGACTTGGGCCTTTGGCACACCAGCTGCAGGCATTGTTAAGACCTTGTAAGCTTTACCTTGGGCCTTTAACTCGCTTTCAGTTAGTCCAGCTGAAGAAATTGCTGGCTTAATGAAGATTGAGTTAGCAAAAACTGGACGATTCTTCTTAGTTCTAGTCTTGTCACCAAAGAGTTGATTGTCCATAATCCGCCAGTCATCAAGCGAAATGTAGGTAAATTGCAAGCTACCGGCAACATCACCCATAGCGTA
>JABZHE010000114.1:0-3868 GCA_015259025.1 Atopobium sp.
ATCCAAGGCTGCCTAAAGAACGAAGCTGTGAGCACGCCTGTATCATCCACAACCTCAATCTCTACAATGACCATATTGGGGCGTGGTCGTTTTGTATTTACCGAAGCAACGCGGCCGGTAATAGTAGCGTCCTCTCCTATCTGCGCAAAAGCAATCTGCACGCGATGGGAAAAATCGAGGTAGCGATGAGGAACGTTGAGTAAAAGGTCTCGAACACGCAGAATGCCGAGACGCTCAAGCGCCTCGGCACGATTTGCATTGACATACCTTAACCTGGTCACGCTATCAATAAGCGAGCAGGTATGAGTCACTCGCTCTGATGCGGGAGCGATGCTTACCTTAGACTCAGACATTTCCTACTCAATAGAGAAGATGACTGGATAGAGTGGCTGCTCGCCGCGCTGAGCGTCAACCTCAAGGTCTGGATAGGTGTCCTCAATCTTGCTGGCGAGAAGATCGAGCTGCTCGTCAGAGAAGTCTTCACCTGCAAGAATGGTGAGGTTGTCGCCCTCTTCCTCCTCTTGCATCTTGGCAATAAGATCAAGCGTGACCTTCATGACATCAGAGCCGACAACATCAATGGAGCCGCCCTGAATACCCATAACATCGCCATCGTGGATAGGAGTGCCGTCAGCTGCGGAAGAATCGCGGACTGCGGTAGTTACCTCACCGTAACGAACGCCAGAGATAGCGTCAGTCATCTCTTCTACCAGCTCTTCAAATGGAACACCATCTGCAACAACAAACATTGCAGCAAATGCCTGAAGAACAGACTTAGTTGGAATAACAGCAACCTTAACATCCTCACATGCGCTTGCAGCAGCCTCTGCTGCCATACGAATGTTGGAGTTATTTGGCATAACAATGACCTGGTCTGCATTGGCCTCTTCAATTGCAGCAAGAATGTCTGCAGTAGAAGGGTTCATGGTCTGACCACCAGAAACAACAACGTCCACACCAAGAGACTTCAAGATTGATGCAGCGCCAGAACCAGCGGTTACCGCAACAAAGCCAAGCTCCTTTTTAGGTGCAGCTGCAGCCTTCTTATCTTCAGCGATCTTCTCGGTACGCTCCTTAGCCTCAAGATCCATGTTATGGATGAAGACCTCAAAAATCTGGCCGTACTGAAGCATGTACTCAAGAACCTTGTTAGGAGTATTTGAGTGAACGTGAATCTTGTAGTCTGGGTTTGCGCCAACAAGAAGCTCGCAATCACCCATAGTTGCCAGGAAGTTCAGAGCTGCATCCTCATCAAAGTCTGGGCTATCTGCCTTAAAGAGGAACTCATTGCAGTAGCGATACTCAGAACCCTCCCAGTCATCGTTGAGCTCAATCTCAACCTTAGCGCTGGTAGCAGCCTTAGCATCAGAAACAGAAACGGTTGTCTGGAAATCAGTAGTCTCAGTCTTGCCGGTAACAGCATTTACAAAGCCCTCAAGGAAGGTTGCAAAACCAAACGCACCAGAGTCAACAACGCCATTCTCTTTAAGAACAGGAAGAAGCTCAGGAGTGCGAGCAACGGACTCATATGCCTCAACAACCAGAGCATCTAAGACCTCAACTGGGGTGAGCTGAGACTTCTCAAGGGAATCTGCCTTAGCAGAGACGTCCTTCAAAACGGTAAGAATAGTGCCTTCAACTGGCTTTCTAACAGCCTTAAAAGCAACTTCTTTACCGCGACGGAAAGCGTGAGCAATATCCTTTGGAGTTACTGTCTCAGGATTTTTAACGTCACACAGACCTTCGGCAATACCACGAAGAATCTGAGACGTAATAACACCAGAGTTACCACGAGCTCCCATCAAAGAACCGTGAGTGATTGCCTTTGCAATATCCTGCATGCTTGCATCTTGAGGAAGATCTTGAACCTCACGAACAACAGTGCCCAAGGTAAGGGACATGTTAGTGCCGGTGTCTCCATCTGGTACAGGAAAAACGTTGAGCTTGTTGATCTCTTCTGCTTTATCTGCAACAGCAAGAGCTGCTACAGGGAAGCATGTACGAATGACATTTGAAATCACGTTAGACCTCAGTTCCTACTCATTTGAAGCAAAAAGCTTAGCGAGAATTACGCATGGCCTCGATATGTACAGTTACATCAACACATGAAAGCTCTGCAATTTGCTTAAGCAAAAACTTTACTGAGCTCTCAAGATTGTCGACAACAGACGCCATGTTAACGCCCTGCTCAACAACAATGTGAAGGTCAACCTGAACTCCCTTAGGAGTTGGGGTCACATCAATACCCTTACGAAGTCGGTAGGTTGGAAGAAGACGAGCAACACCTGCTGCCTCATCAATCTCTGCCATGCCAACAACGCCATAACATTCCATAGCTGCATAGCCCGCCAGGTCAGCAAGGCAATCATTAGAAACTCTTAGTGTTCCGGGAACAGCGGTAGTCATTACATAACTCCTCTCGCAAGAACCAGGGTTAGTCATTGTTATTTAGTATACCGCAGAGCACATTTATTATTAAAGCGGCTTATATATACAAGTTGATAACCTTGCAATTGACAAATCTTTTTCTTGTTATTTAATCTTGGTGTAATAAATGAAAAACATTCAAAAGCTATCAAAAAGCTATCTAATTGTGAATGTTATATTCATGCTTTGACAACACAATATATTGTGCTATATTTATTCGGCTATTTGGAAATTTTAGGCGCAGAGGGCGCCTATCCTATGGAGGTCTTACTCATGTCGAAGGTCTGTGATTTCTGCGGTAAGCACGCCGTTGCCGGTCGCTCCATCTCCCACTCTCACCGTACTGTGGCCCGCACCTTTAAGCCAAACATCCAGCGTGTTACTGTCGTTGTCGATGGCCAGCGCAAGAAGATGAATGTTTGCTCCCGTTGCCTCAAGTCCGGCAAGATTGCTCGCAACTAAGCAACTCAAGCTCGTCTTACCTCAAATTTAAAAAGGTCGCTACGGCGACCTTTTTTCTTAGCTCGATTATCTGACGCAAGCGACAGGCGTTGCTTGGCCAGACTTTGCTGGAGGATTTGCTGGGGCTTTGTTATGCAAACGCAGCCCCAATGCAACCTGATGAACGTCTTAGTTCCAAAGCTGTACCAAAAGGCAACCCTTATTACACGTCACACAAGCATCGTCAGCTTCAACGATATTTGAAATACCATCGTCTCCAAGCAGTGTGAATTTCTCGTGATTAAGATTCCACCTCATGCCAGTCTCAGAAACCTCACATTCCTCTGACAGCGCAACAAGAGAAATCTTTTTACCCGCATCAGCTGCGCTCAGCTGCCACGAATCAACTTGGCCCGCAGCTAAAAAGCGCATCTCAAAGTCATTCTCAATAACTCGAACGTTTGCCCTGCCCGTCTTTGCCCACGTGGCGAGAAGACCGAGTACTACAAGCTGGTGATCCAAGTGGCCTCCGGACGTTGAGATAACCGTAAGCGAGAGCTTGCTGTCTTTACGAATTGCCTCGTACTCAGCAGACTTCAGGGCAAGAGCAAGGTCAGTATCGTACTTGTCGGCATTAAACTTCATGCAAGGTACCTGCTGCTCTTTGAGCCAAGACAGCGTTTTGGCAGAAGCCGAGTCAAAGTCTCCAAGCGCAAGTTGTGGAATCACGCCGGCAACACGACATGCGTCTGCGCCGTGGTCAACCGCTATCAGGTAGTCAGCGCTTTGGGCGCAGGTAGAGAGCGTCGTGTGCGAAACCGCCTCTGGGGATCCGCCCACAATAAGGACCTCAAGGGGTTTCTCGCCAGAAGGCGCTGCGGCCAGAGGACGCTCGTAGTCCTGAAGGCGCAGAAGCGACAGCTCGCCATAGGTGTGGGCGAAGATATTAGAGTGCTCACGCATAAAGACGGGGTCTCGGCCGTCGTGGTCGTTGTAGCGC
>JABZHE010000115.1:0-3853 GCA_015259025.1 Atopobium sp.
CTCCAAGGAAGCTCGCAAGGCGTTTGATGAGGCTGGTCTTCCTTACATTAAGATTTCTGTTTCAAATGATCTTGATGAGTACACCATTCAGTCGCTCTTTGCTCAGGGCGCACCTATTGATGCTTTTGGTGTTGGCACCAAGCTTGCCACCTGCGACCCTCAGCCTTCGCTTGGCGGCGTCTACAAGCTAACCGCTCGTCGTCAGTCTGCTGCTGAACCTTGGACTCCTGTTATCAAGCTGTCTGAGATGGCTTACAAGCGTACCGTCCCAGGCATTCAGCATATTCGCCGCTTCTACGATGCAAACGGCTGCCCTGCAGGCGACATGATTTTTGACCCAGATTACCTGGTAACCAAGAGTCCAGAGTCTAAGGCAACTGTTGTCGACATCATTGACCCGTATTCAACCCACAAGCTTGAAGGAACTTCTCGCGAACTGATGGTAAGGCTGGTAGAAGGCGGCAAGCGCGTAGGGGAGAGCGAGTCCATTGAGGTTGCTCGCGATCGCTGCCACGCTGCGCTTATGCGCCTGGATGCAGCGTATACACGTTTCTTGAACCCTCAGATTTATCCTGTGGGTCTTGAGCGTGGTCTGGCTAATTTGCGTCACGAACTTGCTGCTCAACATCAGGTAAAATCTTCCGAGGAAACTGAGTAGTCCTTCAGAAGCTACACAACCAACTACGTAATTGCGCTGCACACGTGCACTAAATTTAAAGGAGAACCATGCGCGAGAAGATCGAGGAACTTGTACGTCAAGCCTTGGCAGATGCCCAGGCTGCGGGTGAGTTGCCTGAATTCCAGATTGATGACGTGGGACTTGAGCGCCCACAGGACTCATCAAATGGTGACTGGTCTTCTACGGTTGCAATGCGTTCTGCAAAGCTGGCACATAAGGCTCCTCGCGATATTGCCGCAGCTCTTGTGGCTCATATTGCTACAGACCCTCAAATTGAGCGTGTCGAAGTTGCAGGTCCTGGCTTTGTAAACTTCTATCTGTCTACCGCTGCGGGCAATGAGATTTTTAACACCGTTCGTGAGCAGGGCGCCGATTTTGGTCGTTCTACCTTTGGCGCTGGCCAGAAAGTTCAGGTAGAGTACGTTTCTGCAAATCCCGTGGGCCCTCTGCATATTGGTCATGGCCGCTGGGCTGCTCTTGGAGATTCTCTAAGCCGCATTCTTTCCTTTGCTGGTTATGAGGTTGAGCGTGAGTACTATGTCAACGACCATGGCTCTCAGATGGATGTCTTTGGTCATTCCATCTCTAAGCGTTACCTGCAGCTGATTGACATCATGCAGAAGCGTGGTATTGACGCTGACGCAGCTGCTCAGGTGCTTGCAGAAGACCGCAATGCCTACGTTGCAGATGAAGACGATGCTCATCCAGAGCAACATCCGTTTACTGACGAGTTTATCAACTCTCTTGGCGGTAACGCATATGCCGGAGACTACATAGTTGACCTGGGACTTTTCTTCCTTAAAAATGACAGCGAGGTCTGGGCAGACAAATCTGAAGATGAGCGCATGGCAGAGTTCCGCGAGCGCGGCTACAAGATGATGCTTGAGTCCATCAGAAACACCTGCCACAACGCTCGCGCCGACTTTGACGTGTGGTTCTCTGAGCGCTCTCTATACGTTAAGGATGACCAGGGTAAAGACGCTGTTGATCGTGCGCTTGATGCTCTGGATAAGCTTGGCTACCTGTATCGTTCTGATGAGGGAGCACTGTTCTTCCGCTCCACTGATTTTGGTGACGATAAAGACCGTGTACTCATCAAAACAAATGGCGAGTATACCTATTTTGCTTCCGACGTTGCATACCACTGGAACAAGTTCCAGCGTGTCGACCACGTTATTGATATTTGGGGAGCAGATCACCACGGCTATATCCAGCGTGTTCGCTCTGCTGCAACAGCTCTTGGTTACCCAACCCAGTTTGAGGTTTTGCTTGGTCAGCTGGTCAATCTGCTTAGAAACGGCGTTGCCGTCAGAATGTCTAAGCGCAAAGGAACTGGTATCCACTTTGACGAGCTTCTCGCCGAGGTTGGTGTTGATGCAACGCGCTACACCCTTGTTTCAAAGTCTTCTAACCAGATGATTGACTTTGACATTGAGCAGGTAAAGCGTCAGGACAGCTCTAATCCTGTGTATTACGTTCAGTATGCCCACGCTCGTATTTGTTCCATTTTGCGTCGTGCTGCTGGCGTTGACCTGGAAGAGGCTCAGGCGCTTGGCATGGACGCTGTTGCAGATAAGGCTATTGGCTCTGCGGTTGATCTTGGACTGCTCTCTGATGCAGCTGAGCAGGCTCTTGCTCGTAAGCTCTTTGAGTTCCCAGGTCTTGTTGAGGGCTGTGCTCGCGATAGGGCACCATTCCGCATTACACACTATATTGAAGAGCTTGCTGGCCAGTTCCACGCATTCTATACCGTTTGCCAGGTACTTCCTTCTGAAGGACGCCCACTGGACGCAGAGCTCTCTAAGGCTCGTCTTGCTGCTTGTGATGCAACCCGCCGCGTGCTTGCAATTGCCCTTAATTTAATTGGTGTTTCAGCTCCTGAGGCAATGTAAACGATAGCTAACTATGTTGTTTTGTCATGATACCGTGCAAGTATTGAATACCTGCACGGTATCTTTAGTGAATTCCTCCAGATAATTTACACATTTCTGCGTTATGTAAAAACTTTTTTAATGTATAAAAGAGATAATAAAATTAGTTTTTATTACTTAAATTTTATATTGCAGCATATAAAAGCCTATTTTGATGTCATATAAGCACCATTTTCTAACATATTTTTGACTAACTATTGTTTTGTCCCCACGTTAACACGTATTTTTTAGGGGTATACTCATTATGCGAGCAAATAGTAAATGGTTCGGGCATAGGAGTGGAGGTCTCTATGGAACTTCGCGAGTACATGTCCATTCGCAGGTCTTACAACTTAGTCAGAAGAGTGGTACCTGCTAACAGACGACTCACGTTTGAAGAGTTTGCTATTTTGTGTCGCCTCAATGTGAAGGGCGCCCCTGTTAAGACTTCAGAAATTGCCGAGTATCAGAGTGCTCTTCGTCCTACGATTACTCATCGTACCTCGCACCTGGCAAGGCTTGGTTTCATCAAAAGAGATGAAGGCGCCATTGATCGACGCAACGTAGTGTGCATCATTACAGAAAAGGGTGTAGAAGCAGTTGAGGAGCTGTCTAAGCTCACCTGTGCTCGTATTGCACCTGGTCAGGCACTTTCTCGTACTTCATTTGAGCGTATTGTCATGTATGTTGACGCTATGGGGGCTCTGTATTGCAGGGCTGCAGACATGGTGCTTCTTGCAATTCTAGATTCTCCTAAAGACGCTCTTTCAATTACAGAGATTGTTGATGCACTTGGTCTTTTGCAACCAACGGTTTCTATGTCTCTTACTGCTTTGGCAGAAAGTGGTCTGGTACAGCGCAAACATGACGATGCTCTTTCAAGAAGAGTAACTATGGTTGAGCTCACGCCTCAAGGTAAGACCTATATCAAAGAAATCGTTCAGCAAATTGAAGACATTATTGTTAAAAGAAAGAGCCGTACAGCTGTTTAAATGATTTATACAGATTAAAGAAATCTAGAAGATGGGTTTCTCGAGGTTTAAGGGTTAGTGGTTATAAATCCCCATTTGCCCGTTTTATGGTGAAATTTATTATTTTTTCATCATAAGGCGGGCATTTTCGTGGTATATTCCTTTTGGATTTGCACCTATTTGATTTTGTTTGTTATCCCTTCATCATATTTCTCACGTATTATTACAGATTATTTTGATGAGCAAACAGAGAGGTTTATACATGTCGGACGAAACATCTTCGGTCCAAAATG
>JABZHE010000116.1:0-3820 GCA_015259025.1 Atopobium sp.
ATTCAATAACGGTGGCTAAAAATCCGCCAATAATAAAGACAATAAACGGATTGGAAATCTGGCCTAGTACCAGCCAAACTGCAAGCGCGCCAATGCCATAAATAGGGCAGGTAGGTCCAAAAAGAAAACCGCGCTTAGTAAATTCACCCTCGACAACGGAGCAATAAATGGTTTCGTACACCCAGCCGCCAAAAGAAATCAGTGCAAAAATTATGACCATCTGAGGCAGATGCTGCACAAAGAGCTCAATATTCTTATCGAGTGCAAAGAGCGTACGCAGTGTCTCAGTCATGGTGCTCACGAGAGGTTTCCGTAATCCATGTAGTCGTTAAACTCATCTGACTTACTGTTTGTTGTGCCCTGAAAATCGCTTTCAGGTGTCGAGAAACCCGTTGGGCGGAAACCATCTTTTTTGTATGGATTGCCTGTCAGCGTTTCTGCAGTTGAGCAAGCTTTATCGCAGGTTGTAACAATCCAAGCCTCTTTGGTATGAGGCGGAACGGGGACAAGAGGAAACATGTGGTGCAAGATGATGTCTTCCTCAACAGGTGTTAGATCAGGAAAGTCCTCGCGGGCATTATCAAGCGCATGGCGAGGGTGAGTAAATCCGTGCCAGTTGTCTGGTGCAGCCTCGTGATCATGCCAGTCGTAAAGGTAGTAGTCATGCAGGAGCGCTCCACGTACAAGCGCACGTTCATCAACTTTGATACCAGCGTTCATAGCAAAGGCAAGACTGCTATAAGCAACTGCAATAACGTGGTCGAGTGTGCTGGTAGTTCCGTGTTGTGTAAAAGTTGCAAGCTGATAGAGTCTTCCAGACTTCAAAATAGGAGTTGAAAGCTCATCGAACCTCTCGCGAATTTTAGAAACGTCAACCAAAAAATATCCCATCAACTGCGTGTACGCTACAGAAGTCTCTGCGCGTACCCTAGTAATGTATCTATAAAAGATTAGTTAATCTGACGGCTACGTGCAATCTTTTTGGCTGAATGTTACGAAAACGAAAGAATAGAAAACGCAAGCACTGGCGGTGTCTATTATAATGTTTACCTGCGCTTACGCTTTCTTGCTGTAAGGGCTCATGTGGTCCACCACTACGTTTACCGCACCTGGAAGGCAGCGAGCGGAGTAAGCGTAGATGTCGTGGCAGGTAACCTCGCCATTTACTTCAAGAGGCATAGGCGATGTCGATTCAACGGTAATTTCTCTGCCGCTAAAGCTATTGAGGTAAGGCCTGCCAAGCGAGTCTCCCGTGCGATCAAAGAAGCCAGAGAGCAGCGGACGTACCAGCTTTGCAGTCATGTGAGTCTCAATGACAATAACCTCAAGCAGACCGTCATCCATACGATTACCAGGGGCTAGTTCAATTCCTGCTTGCATCATAGAGCTGTTTGCAATGAGGCAGCCAATGCCTTGAAGCTCGTGCATTTTGCCGTCAACGGTAATCTTGAAGTCATGAACTGGTGGCATGAGGTTGGCGAGGGCTGCCGTAAAGTACGCAGCTTCTCCAAAGGTTTGCTTGTGGGGGATAGCCGAGCGCATAATCTCGGCATCAAGTCCCGTACCAGCCATTAAAGGCACGCCAGCTACATGAGTTTCTCCCGATACGGTGGTCCAGGTAATTTCACCCAGGTCAAGACGTGCGGTCTGAAGGTTTCTGCAGGCCAGTGCCAGTGCGTTAGGTTCAGGTGCGTTTCCGATACTTGCGGCCAGAAGATTGGCTGTTCCAGAAGGGAAGACCAAAATAGGCGTCTGACAACCTCTTAGGCCGTAGAGCAGGCTAGATACCGTGCCATCGCCGCCTGAAAGCACTACTACGTCAAAATCTTCAGGCTGAACAGAGCTTAGAACCTCATCTGTGTGCCAATGGCTCTCGACAAGTTTTACCAGGCATTCATCGCCACACTTCAGAAGAGCACGCTCAAATTCAAAGATTGCATCAGAGCTAAAACCCGAGCAAGGATTGTGAATGATGAGGGTTCTCATATATCCTCCGAAGATTTGCAACAAGCTGGTATATCATTTTGATACGTATGAGTGTATCGCTTTACGTCAGGTACTTAATCGGCAATTGGATGGACGCATTGTATATAGCAACCTCAGAAGAACTTTCCGCATTTTGCGAGCGAGCAAAGGCTTCGCATATCCTTGCAGTTGATACGGAGTTTCTTCGCGAGAAAACCTACTTCCCCAAGCTTTGCCTGGTGCAGGTTTCTACAGGTTCCGAGATTGTCGCAATTGATCCCTTGCTTATTGATGACCTAACTCCGCTTAAAGAGCTCCTGGAAAATCCACAGATTGTCAAGATTTTCCACGCGTGCTCACAAGACCTTGAAGTTTTGCTAGAAAAAATGGATTGCGCATGCGCTCCTGTATTTGATACGCAGGTGGCAGCTGCATTTTTGGGCATGCGTCAGCAGGTGAGCTACGCCGGTCTGGTAGAAAATTTTGCTAACGTTAAGCTTGCTAAAGCTGAGTCTTTAACAGACTGGTCAAAGCGACCGCTTGATAAAGAACAGCTGGTATACGCCGAGGATGACGTGAGATATCTTCCTGCAATTTATCATCAAATGATCGAGAAACTCATCAAGCTTGACCGTTTGAGCTGGGTAAAGCCAGAGATGGATCAACACACTAATATTGAGCAGTATCGTCGAGATCCTTATCAAGCATATCTTCGTTTGAAGCGCTCTGGTTCGCTTACGCGCAGACAGCTTGCTATTGCTCGAGAGGTGTGCGCCTGGCGAGAAGAAACTGCGGCTAAAAGAGATGTTCCACGTAAATGGGTGCTTTCTGATGAACTCATTATTGAGATTTGTCGTCGCGTCCCTACATCACCTGATAGACTACGCAAAATTCGTGGTACTGAGCAGATTTCTCAAGGTGGGGTAGTGCATCTTTTGGATGCAATCAAACGTGGCCAAAAGACCCCCGCTGATCAGTGTCCAAAAATTGAGCATCATGCTCATCCTTCTGCCGGCTCTGAAGGTGTTGTTGAGCTTATGTATGCTCTTATCAGGATTGTTTCAGAAAAAGAAGGAATTGCATCTCCTTTAATTGCCAATAAGGATGATCTTACTGACCTGCTTTTGGACAAGGTTGATGCAAGGCTTAAAACTGGATGGCGCTATCAATTAGTGGGCAAGCAGCTTGTTGGACTACTCAATGGCGAGGTAGGACTTACCGTCAAAAACGGTCGAGTAGAGCTGCTGTAATAGAGGCTCTTTAACTTAGGGCAAGTGTGATTACTCATTCAAACCTGACTTTTTGTCCGGTGAGTTGGGTATACTCATCTTTATACATAGATAGGAGAAAAATATGTATTACTCTGGTGCGTTTATCCCATACGTTGTTTTAGTAGTTGCCTCGTTGGTGCTCGGATTGGGCACTCAGTGGTACATCAAGCATGAATTTAAAAAGTATTCCTTAGTTCCTTCAGGGTTTAATGCCACCGGCGCTTCTGTTGCTCGTGCCATGATGGACACAAATGGAGCAGCTAATGTTGGTATCAAGAGGATTTCTGGTGAGCTTACCGATAACTATGATCCACGTGACAATTGCCTGCACCTCTCTGATGCAAACTTCTCGGAGGGCAGCGTAGCTTCTGTTGCTGTTTCTTGTCACGAGGCAGGCCATGCAGTTCAGACAGCCAAAATGTATATGCCATCTCGCGTTCGTTCCGCTCTTGTTCCTGTTGTTAATTTGGCATCTGCAGCGTGGATTTATGTCTTTCTTGCTGGTGTCTTTCTCAATGTTTCAGGTTTGACTGTGCTTGCAATTTGGCTCTATGCATTTACCTTCTTGTTCCATATAGTTACGC
>JABZHE010000117.1:0-3812 GCA_015259025.1 Atopobium sp.
GTGTAAAGGTTGTAAGAAGACCGCCCAGGTAGCCAACAAGTCCCCCCGCATACATCTGCCACGGAGTCCACGAACCTTGGCCAAAGAAAACGTTGGAGAGAAGCGCAGATAGCGCACCTACCAGAAAGCCCGCGTGTCTTCCGAGAAACGCTCCAGCAAAGATAGCAACTGCTGAGACAGGCTTTACGTACGCGAGTGGAGCAAAGGCAATTCTTCCCGCGGCACCCAGTGCACTAAAGACGGCCGTGGGCACCAATTTGGCAACTGAAGGCTTTTGGGTCTCAAAACTTAACATAAATAATGCAACTGAAATGATTGCTAAAATAATTGAAGATATCGCAGTAAAATCGGGAAAATATATCATTTCAACAGCAAGGATAATAGGAGTAGCAAAGAGTGCTACAACCTCTAGAAGAATTGATAACGTGTGCCGATTATCCACGAGAACCTCACGCTTACCGTCAAAATAAAAATATCGAGAAGGTCTGTCTTATTTTGGCATAAGATGATTTGAAACTACAACAAGGAGGTCTCATGATCTATCTGGGAAACTTTAGTTATAACGACGAGCTTGATTCTACTGACAACTACTGCCTTATGCCTTGCATTGTTGAGGCAGACTCCACAGATCATGCACTTGAGCTTTTCTCGGAGCACCTTATTGAGGTTGCAAAGACATCTGACCTGCTTGATGGTGCAAAAGAGATTTTCTTGGATTCCATTGTTGAGTTGGGAGAAGTTCCAACCACTCCTCTGATTGCTCAGTGGCAAAAGATTATGCCTGCAGGAGTTGGCCTATGCAGCATCACCAGCGCTCTTCCAACACTTGAGTTTGATGACGAGACGGCCAATGCCTACGGCTTCAATGAGCATTCTCACGATCATGAGGAAGATGAAGAGGAGCATGAGCACGAGGAGTTTGGCGACATCAATGATCTTGACGATGAGCTTCTTGAGGAGCTTGGCCAGGATGAGGAGCCTTTCTTAAGGTTCTAGACGCCTATTCCGCCGACCACACCCACGAGTTTGCAAAGAACTCTGAAGTTGGCTCTGTCAGAGAAATCTGGCCATCAAAAACTAGAGAAACATTATCAGCAACGCGCGATATCAACTGCATGTCGTGCGTTGCTACTAGTATGGTCGTGCCTTCTGCTTGTGCGTAAGAGAGCAGGTTGATAACGGCTTCTTTGGTCGGAGCATCTAAACCCTTTGTAGGCTCGTCAAGAATGAGCAGACGCGCCTTTGTGAGCATCACTTTTACCAGCGCCAAAAGTTGCTGCTGTCCGCCAGACAAGTCGTATGGATGAGAAGACATAAGCTTCTGATATGTTGTACGAGCAAGAAGTCCCGAAGCTTTCAGAAGGTCTTGAATGTCCTGGTCAGAATAGGCGCCACTCTGCTGCCACTGGGCAAGTTCCTCGCCCACACTTTGGCAGGTAAAGAGCAGCTCAGGATTTTGCGGAATATACCCCTGGGACTGTTGGAGCTGGTTGTAGACGCGGCCCCTTCTTGGACGAAGAATGCCTGCTACAAGCTTTAGCAGCGTTGACTTACCTGAGCCGTTACCGCCTACGAGCGCACGAATTTCTCGCCCCGCGACCTCAAGTGAGCACTTGTTAAGCACCAGTTGCTCGCTCTGAGGATACGCAAACATCACGGCGCTGAACTCGAGCACGGGCGAGTTGTCGGCTACGGTGGATGCTTGGCTGGGCGCGGAGCTGCGAGGACAGAGCGTCTGGCGAGAAGAGCTGTCTGCTCGGAGTGCATCGGGTTTCTCGCCGTCGAGGCAAATGCGGGCATCTGCGAGGTGCTCGAACGCGGCGACGTCGTGGGTGGCAACAAGCACGGCAACGTTGAGCTCACGCGCCACTCGCTCCAGGAGCGCGGTGAAACTCTTCTGCGCAAACGGATCCAGCTGCGAGGTTGGCTCATCCAGCAAAAGCAGCTTTGGGCGCATGACAAGCGCTGCAGCAAGGGCTACTAGCTGCTGTTCTCCCCCGGAAAGCTCGTTACAGCGCTTGTGCAAGAGCGATTCCATACCAAAGAAACTGACCGTCTCAAAAATTCGACGACGCATTTCTTTCTCTGAAACGCCTCGATTTTCCAGGCCAAAAGCCAGCTCTTTCAAAGGTGTCTCACACACAAGTGCTTGTGAAGTGGCTTGCGGCACAAATGCAATGGTGTCTACGGATTGCGCCTGCGTCATCGTAGAAACCTCTTGGCCGCAAACAACAATTGAACCCTCTCGTCTACCTTGAGGCGCAATCTCGGGCTTAATGAGGCTCAAAATGGTGGACTTGCCTAAACCAGTTGGTCCCAGTAAAAGACTAATCTGACCAGCACAAACCTCACAGGAAAAATCTTCTACAACGTTGCGGTCTGGAGTTAGAGCATACGCAAACGAGAGATTTTGAATAGCAAGAACTACTTCTTTACTAACTGAAGTAGCAGATGAATTCTGAATATAGGAAGAATGCTCACTCATACAGACTGCTCCCATAAGACAGTATCAATACGCACAAAAATTGCTGGTAAAATGGTAAACAGTACTACGCCCAGATACCAAAAACTCACTTGGAACTCTGGCATAGTAGGATAAAACTGCCAAGCTTGTACCAGCATATACAAAGAAGTTGCTGCTACAACGACTAAGAAAGCAAACGACAACAGAGCCAGGGTGTCGTAGGCATCAAGCACCTGGGTATTCCATCTGCTTCTGCGTACTGTCATTCCCCAGCCTCGAGACACAATGGACTGAAACGTACGTATCGACTTCTCTAGCACACTCATACACACTGCGTTGATTGTGGCAACTGTCTGCACAATAGTTTTTCTCGCGCTCAGAAAACGGCGTTGAGCTGGAAAACGGCTTTGCCGAGGCATCTGCGTTGCAGAATCACACGTTTGAGCTGCGGTGTTTGCCGACTGAATTTGTTGCGCCACGGTAAGATCAGAAAGCAACTGTGGCATAAGCTGCACAGAAAGGCTCAAGACTAGCTGTAATCCAGGAAAGCGCACGCTTGATCGCTGCAACATCTCGAGCGGAGACATCACCACAAACAGGCACTCAAGCCAGCTCAAGGTGCTTACAAGTACCAGGCCCGAGGTAGCTCCGTACACAAAACTCTCTGCGTACAGCTGTGTGTGCCCAAATGAATACAAAACAGTAGACCCAGATGCCGAGAAAAACGGATTGATAACTGTCATCAATACAATTATGGGGGCATACCAAATAAGCTGTTTAGCAGCATGTTTGATGTCAAATAGCTGAACTATGCACAGCTCAGCGCCTACAAAAGCAATCAACGCGCAAAGAGGCTGAAAAGAAAAAGCAGCAAGCACAACCTCGCATCCAAATAGCACAATCGTAGCAAGTGGATGCAGACGAGAAAAACTTGTGCGTGCAGGATTCATTAGTTCACCGCGTTAACGTATGTCCAAACTACCGAATCGCCGTCGTGCAAAACATATGCGTCTGACGTGTAGTTAGGCTGGACACCGTTAACGGAGTATACCCAGCCGCTCTGCGGACCATGGTCGCGCTCTGCAAGTCCGTTAATCGCTGCAACATACATACCAAACGATGTACTACGGGCATTTACCCCAGCGCCACTTGCAAGCAACGCGTCATAAACAGAAGTACCTTCTTGCACCTGAAGAGTCACAGTAAACGAAGGTCCCTTAGCTGCAGATCCATCAACCGTAACACTTACAGAAAGCGTGTCATTCTCTTTACGAGGAGCAGCTACTGCGTTTGTTGAGTTACCAGAGTTAGAAGACTCCGACGTGTTCTGACTAGAGGAATCTTGTGT
>JABZHE010000118.1:0-3808 GCA_015259025.1 Atopobium sp.
CGCTTGTACTGCTTGGTAAGAGCATTCTTTGGATCTGTGAGAATGCTCATCAGATCTTCCTCACCAAGCTCACGAGTAGAAGTAATAACAGGAATACGACCCAGAAGCTCTGGAATCATGCCAAACCTGTGCAGATCCTGAGGCATTACCTTGGAGATAAGCTCAGACTCACCTTCTTTGACATTCTGAGCAACATCAGAGTTAAAGCCAATTCCCTTTTTACCAATGCGGTCAGCAACAATCTTATCCAAACCAACAAAAGCGCCACCACAGATAAACAAGATATTGGTGGTGTCAATATGAATAAGCTCCTGCTGAGGATGCTTGCGGCCACCTGTTGGTGGAACACTTGCAACCGTGCCCTCAAGAATCTTCAGAAGTGCCTGCTGAACACCCTCGCCAGAGACATCACGAGTAATAGAGAGGTTCTCGGCCTTGCGAGCAATCTTGTCTATCTCGTCAATATAGACAATGCCTACCTGAGCACGCTCAACATCGCCATCAGCGGCAGTGATGAGCTTAAGCAGGATATTCTCGACATCTTCACCAACGTAGCCAGCCTCGGTAAGGGTTGTTGCGTCAGCAATAGCAAACGGAACCTCAAGAAAACGAGCAAGCGTCTGAGCAAGCAGTGTTTTACCAGTACCAGTTGGACCAAGCAGTAAGATGTTGGACTTTGCTATCTCAACGTCTTCCTGGCCCTCCTGAGGCTCATCATTGCCTGAAAGAATACGACGATAGTGGTTGTACACCGCTACCGACATAGCACGCTTAGCGTCTTCCTGGCCCATTACGTACTGAGACAGCTCGTCGTAAATCTCGTGTGGAGTTGGCAGGTCTTTGATAACAGGCTCATCAGAGTGAGTCTCAATCTCTGACTCTTCATCAAAGCCAAGAGACTCATCAATCATATCCGAGCAGGTGGAGACGCACTCATCACAAATGCATACGCCACCAGGGCCCTGGATAAGCTTATTTACCTGCGACCTACTCTTTCCGCAGAAAGAACAGTGCATCTCATCTAATCCGCCAAAAGGCGAGAAGTTCTGGTCATTAGCCATAACTTAAACCCTCAATACGAGAACAATTATTGATCGTTACGAGAAGAGATAACGCGGTCAACCAGACCGTAGTCACAAGCCTCCTGTGCACGAAGATAATTATCGCGCTCGGTGTCTGCATTGACCTTCTCGATAGGCTGTCCAGTATAATCCGAAAGCAGCTCGTTAATGCGCTGACGAATCCACTTTGTCTCATCTGCAACAATCTGGATGTCAGTCTGCTGACCCTGAACGCCACTGGATGGCTGGTGAATCATAACCATAGAGTTAGGGAGCGCAAGACGCTTACCCTTTGCACCAGCTGCAAGAAGAACTGCGCCCATTGATGCTGCCATGCCAACGCAGATTGTTGAAACATCAGGCTTGATGAAGTTCATGGTATCAAGGATGCCCAGACCTGCGTAAACATCTCCACCAGGAGAGTCAATGTAGAGAGAAATATCCTTGTCTGGATCCTGGCTCTCAAGGTGCAAAAGCTGTGCAATGACCAGGTTTGCAGAATCGCGCGTTACCGGCTCACCCAAGAAAACAATACGATCATTGAGCAGTCTGGAGTAGATGTCATAGCTACGCTCACCACGAGGAGTCTGCTCAATAACATACGGAATAGTTGGAATGTTTGTTGGATAATGCATAATCCTCCTTCAAAGGTCTTTCCTTAGAAACATACCCCGGGAAGCATATCTCTAACCCGGGGTATGAAAAATTCAAAGTAACTGCAACTTTTGGCGCAGTCTTTCTGGCGAGAAACCCAACCAGTTGCGGACTACTCAGCGTCCTTCTTTGCGTCCTCGTCCTTCTTAGCTGCCTTCTTCTTAGCAGGAGCCTTCTTGGCAGGCTTCTTCTCTGCCTTCTGCTCTTCCTTAGCAGCCTCAGCAATCTCGTCGACAACGGTGACGGTTGCGTTGTCGCGCAGCCAGTCAAGAGCCTTAGAGCGACGAATGGACTCGCGGATTGCAGGAAGACGGCCAGCCTTGCGCCACTCCTCAATTGCAGACTCAACGTTAGGAACACCAGCGCGCTCAAACTCTGCGCGGATATCATCCTCAGTTGCCTCAAGCTTAAGCTCTGCAGCCACTGCGTCAAGAGCCAGGGACTGACGTGCGCGCTCCTCAGCCTGAACACGAAGATCAGAGATGAAGTCATCAGTCTTGATGCCGCGTGCAGCCAAGAACATATCAAGGCTCATGCCCTGCTGCTGAAGACCGTTCAGGAACTCCTGAGCAATCTCGTTGAAGACCTCGTTCTTGTACTCCTCTGGAACCTCATCAAGCTGAAGACGCTTGCCTACAGCCTCAACAACGCGGTCCTCTTTAAGAGTTGGAAGAGAATTCTTCTTGTCGGACTCAATCTCAGACTTAACAGCCTCACGGAGTTTCTCGACAGTGTCATAACCAAAGGTGTTCTTTGCAAGCTCATCAGTCAGCTCTGGAGTGACGGACTTCTTGTGAGCAACAACCTTGACGTTGATATCGTAATCGTGAGAGTGAACCTCATCGCCGTGAGTGTGACTGTGAGTCCACTTGACCTCTTTCTCCTCACCTGGCTTCATGCCGATGAGTGCCTCCTCAAGCTCTTTTGGAGCCTGGGTACCATTAAGGGTAAGAACGCGGTCCTCGCCCTCCATGTGAGCAGCGCCCTCAATGTTCTTGATGTCTACACCAATGGTGTCGCCCTCTTTAACAGCGCGCTTCTCCTTGGTGTTCTCAAACTTAGCCTGATAAGAAAGAAGCTGCTTAATCTGGTGATCAACCTCAGCCTCAGTTGCCTCATTTGGAGGCATGTTGATTGCAGGAGCATCGTAAGAATCAAGCTTAGCCTCAGGACGAACGTTGAAGACTACCTCATAGGAGTAATCCTGACCCTCAACAGGAAGGTCTGCATCCTGGTTGTAATCACCACGGCCAACAGGAACAAGATCAAGCTCCTCAAGGAGCTGTGGCTCTGCTGCGCCGAGAAGATCGTTGGTTGCCTGAGCAAGGACTGCCTCGCGGCCAACAATGCCATCAATGACAGGACGAGGTGCACGGCCCTTGCGGAAACCCTGGAAGGAATACTTGTTTGCAATGTCCTTGTAAGCTTGCTTAATGGCAGCGTCTACCTCTGCAGCAGGAACTGTAACCTTGACGGTGAGTTTCTCGTCAACTGGCTTATCTGCGGTAACGGTGATGTTCAACGTTCCTCCAGTGTCTCGTAAAAAATGCTGGTGTACCAGCTCTTAACCAAATTTCTGCATGGTGCGGGCGGAGGGAATCGAACCCCCACGGACTTAGTCCACTAGAACCTAAATCTAGCGCGTCTGCCAGTTCCGCCACGCCCGCATATTTATGCAGCCTTGCAATAATAACAAACTTTTGCACTCTTCACTAGGAGAACTTCTCATTCTAAACACTTCCCTCACGAAAAAAAGACCGGCCTTTTTCAAGACCGGTCTTGTTCAAGTGAAAAGCTCATTCTCCCAGCACGTTTTAAAGATCTTGTAGTGCAAAAGTCTCTGGCTCGCTCTTTCTTGCTGCTGCAAGTGCCTGGATAAGAGCGGTAGCTGCAGACATTGCGGTGACGCAGGTAATGCCCTGGCTGACAGCTTCTGCGCGCATCTTAGTGCCGTCGCTATGAGCCTCGTGACCATGAGGCGTATTGATGATAAAGCTGACGGTCTTATCGCGCATGAGGTCAACAACGTTTGGATGACCATCGGAAATGCGATTGACGGTAGTGCAGTCAATTCCAGCCGCACGCAGCGTCTT
>JABZHE010000119.1:0-3781 GCA_015259025.1 Atopobium sp.
GTAAGACCTGGCTTAATGTACTCGCAGATGTGGAGGAATGCCTTATCGGTGATTGACTGAGCGTGCTTCATAAGCTCAATCTCTGCTGGGTCTTTAACAATACGCAGCTCCGCAATATCACCATGCATGCGTGGAAGCAAAGCAGCAACAGAACGATCGCGCAATGCCTGCTCAAGGCCATCAAAGAACGCAAGATCAACGGTGTCCTCAATAGCAACTACGCGAGCACGAGCCTCAGCAATATGAGCGGCAACCCACTCGGTAGGAGTAGCGACTTCCTGGTCAAACTTCCATGGAGAATCAGCACCAAGGCGCTCCAGGAATGTGTTGTAGTAACGAGAGTCAGTGTGCATGAAGAGCCCATCCTGCGTAATAAATGCAGTATGTGCCTGCTCAAAGTCAAAGACACGCTCAGCGTCAGTCAACCAACGAAGGTCTGGGTTGTGACGTAGAACAACAGCGTCGTAACCCCTCTGAGCCATTACCTCGCGAAAGCGCGCAACGCGCTTTGCTGCTGCCTGTAAATCTGCCATTTCAAATCCCTTCTCGAGATGTTTACAACAAAGAGTTGCACCTAGTGGAGCCGCATCAGCAAACAGGCTCCTTACTGCAAGATGCGGCGCTTTAATGCGAAGCGTGAGCCTCACACCAAGCGCGGGCATGCTCGGCGAGAAGTTCCTCGTCGACTGAAGCTAATCTTACCCTTCCAATAGACATTGGAATCGGCAACATAAAACGATTAGTAGAATGGAAACATTCTTGTTTGAGCGCTTCGATAAGCTGCTCAGAAGTAATGTCACAGGTAACAAAACCAATATTCAAGCGCTCAAGAATCTCGTCTTGGGCAAGCATATCGTCAAAAGAAAGCGAGTCTTTAGCTACTGCAATTCTTGCCGAGAAACGCAGCGCGTCTGCATAAAGTGCAGAAAGAGGCTGATCAGCTGGGATGAGCGGGCGAAGTGCCTCCACAAAAACCCAACCGTAAGGGACAGACTGCTGAATAGCAATAGCGGAAGAATCAGAGAGACGGCCACGGGTCTTAGTAGACTCTGCCAGCTGCTCTGCAACTATATCGGCAACTCCAGAGGAGAGGTTATCTGCTCTATCCCAAATGCGTCCAAACTCCGCCTCGTTATCAGACATAGCCGTTGCAACCATACATACCTGGGCAACCTTAGCGCTGTCATCGCAAAGATCCATAACCTCAAGATCTGCAAAGCAGAAACGAGCACAAGGCTTAGTGGTAACAAGACGCTGATGCTCAGCGTCAGTATCAAGCGCGCGAGGAGTAATGGACGAGACAATAACAGCTGCTAGATCAAGCGGAACAGTAGCAAGGGAGACTCCCCCACACCACTTGTTTGCCACGTGGTTAGCAAGAGAAATAACTCCCGAGTGACCCACAGCAACTACCAGGTCATCAGCCGTAAGGTGCATTTCTGCCAAAGCGGACAATACCTGCGCCTCAGTTGCCACAGTAGTTGCTGCTTCACCATCTTCTACGTCAACGCGTGTGACGAGAAAACCAATGGTAGTGAGGTCTCTACGCAAAAGCTCAGCAAGGTCTTCATCCGCCTGATTGCTGACAAGAAAAGCGCAGCGATGAGGCCTTCCTACCGCAGTCCTCAGCTCGGTACCAAAGTTTGAAAGCACGCCCGCACCAGAACGAAGTGCAATAGAGCCTCCAGGAATAGAAACCCACTGTTTAATCTGAACAGGTGGCAATTCCTCTTCAAGCTCATTCTGGACATTGTCACTCATAGAAGTCCTCTTTCCCAAAGCAGCTTGCCAGAATCAATGGCTACCTGCTCAAACGTTTTCTCGCGAATATCAATAGTAATATCAGCGGCGGCCTCATAACGTGGACGCAGGCGCCTATAAAGCTGAGTGGCGTTTTCAAAGCTTCCCAAATCAGGACGTCTATCCGTGCGCTGAATTTGACGAAGCGAGTCAGAAAGATCGCCGTCGAGAAACACAATGACTCCCATCTCGCGCATAAGCGCAAGATTGATATCCTTCTCGACAATTCCACCGCCACAGCTTACCAGCAGTGACTTCTTAGACTTAAGCGTTTGCAAAACCTCAGTTTCTGCCTGCCTAAAAAGCTCTTCACCGTCATCTTCGTAGATTTCTGCCAGTGATTTACCTGCTATGCGTTCTGCCAAGCGATCGGTGTCGACATAGCGGCGGTGAAACAGCTCGCCCAAATTACGTGCGAGTGTGGACTTTCCGGCACCCAGAAAGCCTACAAAAAAGATATGATCACAGCCCTCATGTACGACGTATCTTGAATCGCGAAGCTCCATACTCCTCCAGCCTTTCAAGATGATTCTATCATCGAGTAGGAGCAAGTAAACTAGAGCCGTCTTGTTATGACGTAAAAGTTACATTTTTTAAAATGCGGCGCTCTGCGTGACGAATGATATTGGTGTACCAAAGATCCTCGGTAGACTGTGGCTTTACCAAAATAGTTGAAACACCAGCCAAATTACCTGCAATTACATCGGTAAAAATCTGATCTCCCACCATCACGGTTTGCTCTTTAGTTGCCGAGAAACGCTTCATAGCTGCAGTTAAAGCGCGAGGAAGCGGCTTACACGCAAAGCCCTCTCCTTCAATTCCCAGCTCACGAGCGCTACGCTGAACCTCATCGAGGTGAATGTTGTTGGAGATGAGACAGAGCGTTAATCCGGCCTCATGAGCCTTCTCAAACCAAGCAGAGACCTCTGGCGGCACCGTCTTGGTGTCTCGGGGCACACAGGTATTATCGCGATCTAAGAGCACAAGCTTAATCCCCTGCTGAACAAGATTCTCTATAGAGATATGCTCAACAGCAGAAACGTATTGTGTTGCTTTAATCAAGCTCATAGACATCAACTATTGCTTGCTTGCAGCTTCACGCTCGCGTGCGTTTTCAATAGCTTGCTGATGCTCGTCGTACGTCTCAGAGAAGACGTGCTCATCGGAGGTAATCCAGAAGTAGTAATAATTGGTTGCAGCAGGATCCATAGCTGCCTTAATAGAGGCATACCCTGGAGAGCAAATAGGCGTAGGAGTCAAACCCTTAAATGCATAGGTGTTGTATGGATCACTTGTCATTGAACTGAGCTCTTCTGCAGTAGCTTCCCTACCCAGAGAATAGGCAAGAGTTGCGTCGCTCTGCAGGTACATATCGTCATACAGACGGTTGTAGAAGACAGATGCAACCTTAGGACGATCCTCATCAGTCAGGGCTTCTCGCTCAATGATAGATGCCATGGTAATGATTTGCTCGTTTGTAAGATTCAAGTTGTAACGCTTGTTGAGCGTAATACGAGCGGCATCCAAATTAAGGTCAGCCGTCTCTATCTTAAACTGATCAAGCATGGCACGAATAACAGTGTCAGCAGTTACGTTGCTTTCTGTAAAGGTATACGTCTTGGGGAACAGGTAGCCCTCAAGAGAATCGTTAGCATCTACCGCGCCAGCAAGGAACGGATAGTCAGCAACATAATTGGATGCTTTTGCCTGATTCAAGAAATCATCGCGAGAAATACCAAAGTAGTCCTGAACCAAATCTGCAACCTGAGAAACGGTATAGCCTTCTGGTACGACAAAGCCACTACCAGGAGCATTAGGACCAGAAATAAGCAGGTGAACGATGTCTGCTGGCTTGGTACCAGTGGTAATAACATAGATACCGCTCTTGATTTTCTGCTCAGCATCCTGGCGCTTTACCTGGTTTAAGAACTCACTCTTAGTTGCAATAATCTTGTTCTCAAAAAGAATCTTTGCTACTTCC
>JABZHE010000011.1:0-14534 GCA_015259025.1 Atopobium sp.
GAGTCCCTCAACCGTCGATGGAAGCGCAATCTGCTTGCCGCCATCCTGTGCGCCGTCAACCGCCGCCGCAGCTTGCTCAGCGCCAAGCGCATGAAGCGTAACGTTACCCGTTACCTCACAGCAATCTACCGAGAAAACCTGTGCATAAAGATCGGTGCCCACCGACCTCATTACCTGCTGCAAACGTTCGCCAGAGATCTTCTCGCCCTCTGCAGCGCTATGAAGCAACCCCTGACGCACGCGAGCTAATGCCTCGCGAAGCGTGTCTCTACGCTGCGTTCTCATGGCCGACAACGCGCCCACAAGCTGTACCGAGAGGTAATTTGCAATGGAGTCCAGAAGTCTTGCGTCTTCAACCAAAAGCGCACGCTTACGCTCCCAGCCCACTTCAATCAGAGCAACAATGTGGCCACCAAACCACACAGGAACCACAAGAAAGCTGGTAAACGGAGGCAAATGACTTGCGTCAACAGTTATGACCTCGCGCGTGTCTTCGTTAACAAGGTTGCGCTTTTTAACTCTTCCCTGCTTGAGCGCGCTAGAGTTCAAAGGCATGGTATGCAAGCGAAGTGCGTGCTCGGAATAAAACGTCAAACGCTCTAGAGAGCTGTTAAATGCAAAGTAGCGAGGAATTCTGTTCAATGACGCGCTCTTCAAAGACTCCGTTGCACCATGAAGGTGATACCCATCTTGCTCAGCAAGATAGATAAGCGCACCATCAGCCTCGACAGTCTCTGAGAGCTCTTCTAACACGCGCTCGATAAGCTGACCCATATCTTCCGAGTCAAGCGTGTCCAAAACAATCTGAAGCGCTCCTGAGAGCCTCCTATTGGCTCGGCGAAGGTCCAACACCATTCGTTCATCGTCTTGCATAGGGCTAGCCATGTCACGAAGCTTAGACGCTGTCAGAACAATAGCTTGTGTAGGCGCACCCACGTAATCCGCACGAACACTCAAAACCTGCGACGTGCCATCTTGCGCAGGAGCGGCCACCATGGAAGTGGAGCCATCAATCGCAAACGGCAACGACTCTACAAAGAACGGTTTCTGCAGGTTTTCTTGATTTGCCGGCGTGAACAAAAAGCGAACATCCAGGCCGGCAATGGTGCCGTCTTCCTTAGCAAATAGGCTTTCGGCCTCCTCATTGGCGAGAAGAACTGTGCCCTCCATATTAAAAACAATGACTGCATCGCTGGTCAGGCGCAGCAACTGAGACAGAGTTGCAGCAACGGTTCCGTCGACAACTCCCTCAACACGCCTTACGCTCAGCTTGTTATCTGCCACAGTCACTCCTTACCAGCGAGAAAAAACAAATCACATTGCCTAAGTATACGAAAAAGGCGGACCTCCGAAGAGATCCGCCGAAATTCCGTGGTGTCGGAGGCGGGACTTGAACCCGCACAACCGTTAGTAGGTCACTAGCACCTCAAGCTAGCGCGTCTGCCAATTCCGCCACTCCGACTTGCTTTGCAGCGAGGGATATACTAACACATCTTCAAGCAACTTTACTGAGAAAATTTAAAAACTTTTCTCAAAAGAACTTTGCGAGAAGACCGCCTTATCCCTTGCTTACTTCTGCCAACCAACAATGGTTGCAGGTACGCTCTGGAAGAGTGAAGGACCAAAGTTAGCAAGACCAGTCTTAACAACGTAGCAGTCTGGACCAGTGTAGACAGGAAGATATGCGTAAGTCTGCATCATCTTCTTCTCAGCCTCATTCATGAGCTTCATGCGCTCATCAAAGTCCTTGGTAGAGACAACCTTTGCAAACATCTCATCGGTCTCTGCGGAGCCCTGCTGACCAAAGTTGGATCCAGACTCAGAACCATAGAGCTGGCCACCGTTGTTGTAAGAAGTTGAGGAGCCAACCCAACCAAAGAGGCAGACATCCCAAGAGCCAGAGGTAAGAACATCAGAGAACTCAGAAGATGGGTGAGAATCAAGGGTAAGGTTAATACCAGCATCCTTGCACATCTTCTGGATTGCAGCAGCACGGTTCTTAACAGTAGTACCGTCGCCGAACAGAGTGTAACTAAAGGTTACCTGCTGACCGTCCTTCTCGTAGTAATCACCATTGAGCTTATAGCCTGCATCCTCAAGAGTCTTCTTTGCAGCAGCCTTGCGCTCGTCAACAGACTTGAGGTTCTTGATATCGTCTGGGAGGTTGTTGTCATAGCCAGCTGCCCAGTAAGGCCAAAGCATAGAACCTGGTGCATCCTCTTTCCAGTTAACACCCTGGAAGACGATGGAAACGATAGTTGCAGGGTCAACGACCTGGCAGAATGCCTTACGAACTGCAACATCCTGAAGAGCACCGCGAGTAGAGTTAAGCTCGATAACAGCAATAGACATACCAAGACCACGACGAATCTGAGCCTTATCACCAAGACCGGAGAAGTTAGAAAGAAGCTCAGCAGAACCTGCGACGGAAGTACCAGTAGTATCAGTCTCTTCGTTCTTGAATGCGTTAATGGAAGCCTGGGTATCCATCTGCTTGTAGACAAGGGTATCAAGCTTAGGAGCGTCACCCCACCACTTTGGATTTGGCTTGAAGGTTACAGCAGAGTCATCGAAAGAATCAACAATATAAGGACCAGAACCAAGCTCATTGTGTGGCTCATTGTTATAGCCATTGTTGAAGAAGTCTGGATCCTGAAGCTTTGGGTGCAGAGCATAGCTCAAGATGCTCTCGATTGGATAGACTGCTTCCTTCATGGTAATAACAGCGGTCTTAGCAGTATCGCCCTGCTCAACAGACTCATACTTGTTATAACCATCAGTTGAAGAAACCGCAAACTTTTTATTCTGACCACTCATAGTAATGAATGCGGTCTGAATTGCGGTCCAATCAATAGCGGTACCATCGTTGAAGGTAGCCTGATCAGTGAAGGTAAGGGTAGCAACCTGCTTGCCGTCCTTCTCCTCTACCTTGAAGTCCTTGATGTAATCCTTGTTTGGCTCAAACTTATCACCATCAGCATTGTTAAGGAACAGGTCACGAGGGTTGATAAGACCGTGAAGGATGTTCATGTAAGAGGTATTACCAGCAAGTTGGTAGTAATTCCACTGTGGACCAATCTCGTTGATTGGCTGAGTCAGAGTACCGCCATCCTTAACCTCATCACGAGACTTAGGATTGTTGTACGTCTTGCCCTTCTCTGGGATTGGAAGCTGATCCAGAGGAGTGTTTGCAGGGGAGCCGTCCTGTGGCTCAGTACCAGTGGTGGTAGAGCTGCTCTGAGGATTTGATGGAGCGCAGCCAGCAAGGCCAAGGCCTGCGGCGGTGATTCCAGTCAAAGCAAAGAACGAACGACGGGAAAAACTGTCAGCCATATGATCACCCATTTCGTTAAAGGCCTACAGATATTCACTTAACTATACGAAATTGCCTGAAAATACTCCATAGCAGAAACATTCCCGTAACAACCTCGTTCACTATTTGTAACAAAGAAAAACCCGCACCTAGTTTTAAGTGCGGGTTTTCAGAAAATTTATTGAATCTTTGTTACTCGTTAGAGATGTGAGTAGCAGGAACCAGCTTACCATCCTGATAAATCATGCGCTCACGGGTACGCTCAATCTTTGGATCAGGAATTGGAATAGCCGAGAGAAGCGCCTTAGTGTAAGGATCTTGTGGGTTAGTAAAGACGTCTTCCGTCTCACCGTACTCAACAATCTTGCCCAGGTGCATAACAGCAACCGTGTCAGAAATATGACGAATAACAGCAAGATCGTGAGCAACAAAGAGATAAGAAATCTTCAACTGAACCTGAAGATCCTCAAGGAGGTTAATAATACCTGCCTGAATGGAAACGTCCAGAGATGCAATTGGCTCGTCCAAGAGAAGAATCTTTGGACTTGTTGCAAGAGCACGAGCAATAGCAATACGCTGACGCTGACCACCAGAGAACTGGGATGGGAAGCGGTCAACATAGTCTGGGTTGATACCAACCAGACGCATAAGCTCGCCAATACGAGTATTAATATCCTCTTTGTTCCAACCCTGTGCCTGAAGTGGCTCAGCCAAAACGTCATAGACAGGCATACGTGGGTCCAGAGAACTCATTGGATCCTGGAAGATAACCTGAAGATCTTTACGCAGCTCTCTACGCTGTGCAGCGTTCTTAAGCTCAGCAACATCTTTGCCAAGGACCGTAATACGACCATCCTCAGGCTTCAGCAAATCCATAATCTGCATCAGAGTTGTTGATTTACCAGAACCAGACTCACCAACAAGCGCAAGAGTTTCTCCCTCATGGATCTCAAAGCTTGCACGGTCAACAGCAGTCATAGTGCCCTTGCTGCGCCTAATAAAGCCCTTACCCTGAACAGGGAAAGTCTTGGTAAGATTCTCAACCTTGAGTACAACAGGACGCTCGTTACGAGGTACATCAACCCACTTTGGAAGGATTGGCTCAAAGTCTGGATACACCTCAGCGTAAGTGAGGTTCTTCTCGCAAATCTCCTGAAGGTGATGGCAAGATGCCAAGTGACCCTCAGCAGCATTTGCAGGAAGCAGCACTGGCTCTTTCTTGGAGCATTCCTCGGTAGCCATAGGACAACGTGGGTTAAAAGGACAACCTGTTGGAATAGCAGCAAGTGATGGTGGATTGCCCTTAATAGGAACAAGCCTATGCTCTGCCTGAAGGTGAGGTTTTGGAACAGCACCCAGAAGGCCCATGGTATAAGGGTGACGAGGCTCAGCAAAAAGCGTATCAACACTTGCGCGCTCTACGCCACGGCCTGCATACATAACCATGATGTCATCAGCGGTGCCCGCAACAACACCAAGGTCGTGAGTAATCAGAACAACTGCTGCGCCAGTCTCTTTCTGTGCAACCTTCAAGACGTCAAGAATCTGAGCCTGAATAGTTACGTCAAGAGCAGTGGTTGGCTCGTCTGCGATGATGATATCAGGATTGTTTGCAATAGCAATTGCAATAACAACACGCTGACGCATACCACCAGAGAACTCATGAGGGAAAGAATCCAGACGATTCTCTGGGTCAGTAATACCAACAATGGAGAGAAGCTCAATACAACGCTTACGGACATCCGCCTTGCTCATGTGAGGATTATGGGTAAGCAGAGCCTCTGCAAGCTGATCTCCAATAGAGAACATTGGGGTCAAAGCAGACAGTGGATCCTGGAAGATCATAGAAATCTTAGTACCGCGAAGCTGTGACATCTCTTCGTCGGTCTTGCCAATGAGCTCCTCATCACCAAGCTTAATAGAGCCGGTAACGTGAGCGTTGTCATCAAGAAGACCGATAAGAGACAGAGCGGTTACTGACTTACCAGAACCAGACTCACCTACGATACCAAGAGTACGGCCGCCCCAAAGGTCAAAGTTAACACCGCGAACTGCGTCTACACGACCAGCCTCAGTATTAAAGGAAACCTTAAGGTCACGAACAGAAAGAACAGGATCTCCTGTTGGAGCACCCTTTGGACCGTTTGATTCAAGCAGCTCGTAGCGAAGGACGTCGTCCATCTCTACACTTCCCTGCTTTGTTGAAGTATTAGTAGTGTCAGACATTATGCACGCTCCGTAGTTTCTTCAGAAACGATGCTACCCTCAAGATCGCCGAGCTGAGCGTCATCCTTGGAAGAATCCTCTTCCTGATCTTTGACGCTACCAGCAGCGCGTGAATAAGGGTCAAAGGCATCGCGAAGGCCGTCGCCGATGAGCTGCAGGCCAACACAAACAATGATCAGAAATGCCGATGGAATCAGAATCATCCATGGAGTAGTAAGCATTGCAGAAGAACCAGCACTCAGAAGGTAACCAAGAGAAGTATCTGGTGGCTTAATACCAAGGCCCAAGAAGCTGAATGCAGTCTCAGAGTTAACGCCGCCAATAACAGCCAAGACCAAGTCAATAATAAGAATTGAACCAAGGTTTGGAATAAGGTGACGAACAATGATGGTAAATGGTGGAACACCCATGTACTTAGCGGCCTTGACGTAATCTCTCTCACGCAGAGACAGAGCCATGGTACGGATAGTACGTGCGCGACCAATCCAACCAAACGCAGTCAGACCAAATATAAGCATGAGCCAACCAGACTCACCGCCTGCTGCACGAACAATCATAGCAACCAGCAAGAAGCTAGGGATGACCATGAGCATATCAAGAAGCCACATACCAATCTTCTCTGGAATGCCGCGGACATAAGCAATGGCAGTACCAATAATTGCAGAGATGATAGTGGTCAAGATTGCATAGCTGATACCAATGGTCAAAGAACGGCCAAGACCGTGGACAACACAGGCATACAAATCAATACCAGCACCATCAGTGCCAAACCAATGCTTTGCATTAGGAGCCATGTTAATTGCAGTAAAGTCAGCATCTGTGTAATTAAATGGGGTGGCATATGGTCCAAAAACTGCAATAAGAACCATAATTCCAAGAATAATCAAACCGATTACTGCAGAACGCTGGCGGAAGAAACGCCTTGCAATCAGGCCAGCATAGCTAATTCTTTTAACTTCTTTATTGTCAGACTTAGCATCTGCCTGAAGCTCACGCTCAGCGTTAGTAAGACCTGCATCAATGGAGACGTTTTTCTCGTCTTTATTCTGAAGCTCTTCTTTAGACATGTCCGCCTCCTTAGCTCATCTTAATTCGTGGATCAAGAGCAGCAGCAAAGAGGTCAGCCAGAAGAGCGCCAACAAGAGTCATTGCACCAGAGAATGCTGCAACTGCAACTGCACCGTGAATATTGTTGTTGTTAATACAGTTAATGAAGTACTCACCAAGACCGTGAATTGCAAAGACCTTCTCGGTCATAACAGCACCGGTGAAGATACCTGCAAGAGAGAAAGCAACTGAAACAGCAGTTGGAATCAAAGAGACGCGAAGAGCGTGCTTACGAATTGCCTTCTTACGAGTAAGTCCCTTTGCGCGAGCAGTACGGACATAATCTGCGTGCATCTCGTCAAGTAGGTAGGTACGCTGAGAGAGGTGGTAACCAACGGAACTTACGATAGTAAGAACAATGGTTGGAAGAATAATGTGCTGTAGGAAGTCAATAAGCCAAGTGAAGAAGTTTCCGGTATCTCCACTAGAAAGATCGGTAACGTAGAAAATACGAGAACCGGCACGTGCGTTAATCTCGATTGCTGCAAAAACAATCAAGATTGCCATAACAACAGTTGGGATAACCAGCAGAACCGAAGCAACACCACTTAAGAAGCGGTCCTGCCACTGATACTGACGCTGGGCAGTATAAACGCCCAGGCTGACGCCAATAACAACAGACAAAATAGTTGCTGGGGTCATAAGCTCAATAGAAGCCATAAACTTGGAGCTCATCTCACGGTTAACATTATCACCTGTTGGAGTCATACCAAGATCAAACTTGGTAAATAGATTAGTAACCCAAACCTGATAACGTTCAATAACTGGAGTCTTATCATTTAGATTAGTCCTATACAGGTTTTCCTCAATAGACTCCTGTGGAGGACGTGGAGTACGCTGCTCAAAGTTGGAGCGTGGGTTCATAAATGATGATGCGAGGAAGAATGTGAGCGAAGTTGCAACAAAAATCATCACAATGTAGCTCAAAATCCTCTTTGTAACGTACCAAACAAACCGTGCCATTGACTCTCCTCACCGCCTTGCGCTTATCCACCCGATAAGCGAGGTTTTCTCGGTATGGCAACCTAGCATTCCTACAACAAACATGCCGTGAATACACAGCAAAGTGCAATTTTACCATGGATAAGTTGTCTAACCCAAAAATATCTCTTAGATATCCAAGATTATGCATACCAATCCCAGTAAAACGTATCCACATATAATGACTGTTTGAGTCCAGCGTGCAGGTCACAATCAAATTTGTTTACATATGAGAAACGTTATTGAAAATTCTGTTAAGAAGTAAAAGAAAACTACTATCTGTCGTGTCCAACCATTTTGCCGTTATTCCTAACAGTAAATTTTCGCATGCTCCGCAGGCTACGAATAAAAAATGCCGAGAAACTTGGGTTTCTCGGCAGGTAATTCAAATATGCAAGCGACTGCTTAGCCAATAGCTCCAACAGGGAATGTGAGAGCCATCACAATAGCGCAAACCAGGAAGATGGTTGTAGTGATGATGGTAAGGCGATCAAGGTTCTTCTCCATAATGCCTGAACCAGCGCTTGCGTTATACATAGATGCAGCAATCATGTCAGAAACGCCGGTGCCCTTTCCGGAGTGTGCCAAAACAAGCAGCACCGTCAAAATGCCAGAAAGTACAAACAGCACTAAAAGAATTGTATTCAGAACGCCCACGAGGTTCCCCCTCTTGCTGGCGAGAAGATCCAGCCCTAGTTATTTTCACGTACAACAAAAAAGAATAGCACACGCCACTCCCCTTTGGGAATGACGTGTGCCAAGTTGCAAAACAAACAAGAACTTAACAAATGGGACAAGCACCTCACCGGTGGTAAGGAACTTTGTCAGAGTTTAGTTCATTGCGCTCTTTACCATTGCAACGAAGGAATCAGCCTTGAGAGATGCGCCACCAACAAGTGCGCCGTCGACGTCCTCTTTCTCGAGGAAGCCGCCAACGTTTTCTGGCTTTGCAGAACCACCGTAAAGAATACGGATACCATCTGCAATTTCTGCACCAAAGATCTCTACCAGGGTCTTACGGATTGCGCCGCAGACTTCCTGTGCGTCATCAGCAGTTGCAGTCATACCAGTACCAATTGCCCAGATTGGCTCATAAGCAATAACGTACTTGGAAGGATCTGTAATCTCTAGACCCTTGGTATCTGCCTTAATCTGGTCAACAACAAACTGAACGTGAGTGCCGGCGTTACGAACCTCAAGAGACTCACCGCAGCAAGAAATAGGAACGATGTCATGAGCCATCAGTGCCTTTGCCTTGCGGTTAATGTCCTCGTCAGTCTCGCCAAAGTAACCACGGCGCTCAGAGTGACCAATGATGCAGTAAGTTGCACCAACAGAGGTCAGCATTGCTGGAGAGGTCTCACCAGTAAATGCACCAGACTCCTCCCAGTACACATTCTGAGCAGAGAGAGCAACAGAAGAGTTGGCCTGGGTAAGAACCTCAGAGACACCCTTAAGGTCTACAAGAGGTGGAGCAATAACAACATCAACGTTTCCGGTACCGGAAGCAAGCTGATCGACAATTCCCTGAGCAAGCTCAACACCCTCAGCGAAAGTCTCATTCATCTTCCAGTTACCTGCGATCATACGATTACGCATCGAGAAGCGCCTCCACTCCTGGAAGTGCCTTACCCTCAACGAGCTCCATGGAAGCGCCGCCGCCAGTGGAAATCCAGCTCATCTTGTCAGCAAGGTGGAACTTGTTAACTGCTGCAACAGAATCGCCGCCGCCGATGATAGAAGTGCAATCAGCATCTGCAACAGCACGAGCAACAGCCTCGGTGCCCTTTGCAAACTGGTCAAACTCAAAGACGCCCATAGGACCATTCCAGAAGACGGTCTTTGCGCCCTTGATAGCCTCAGAGTAAAGCTCAACGGTCTTAGGACCAATGTCCATACCCATGCGGTCTGCAGGAATCTGATCGGAAGGAACTACCTCACCAACAGCGTCTTCACCAAAGTGATCGGTAACAACGTTGTCAACAGGAAGCAGAATCTTAACGCCCTTCTCCTCTGCCTTCTTGAGCATTTCACCTGCGCGCTCAATCCAGTCTGGCTCCTGAAGAGAAGTACCAACGGTATAACCCTTTGCCAGGAAGAAGGTGTAAGCCATACCGCCACCAATGATGAGGGTATCAGCGGAATCGATAAGGTGATCAAGAACACCAATCTTAGAAGAAACCTTGGAGCCACCAACGATAGCTACAAGTGGGCGCTCTGGGTTAGAGAAGATAGAGGTAAGAGTGTCAACCTCTTTCTCAAGCAGGAAGCCAGCATATGCAGGAAGGTAAGCTGCTGGTCCCACAACAGAGCCCTGTGCACGGTGAGCGGTACCAAAGGCATCAAGAACAAAGATGTCACCATAAGATGCAAGGGTCTTTGCAATCTCTGGATCGTTCTTCTTCTCACGCTTGTCAAAACGGACGTTCTCAAGAACAAGAACCTCGCCGTCCTTGAGTGCGTCTACAGCCTCACGGGCCTTCTCGCCATAGGTGTCCTCAACAAACTTAACCTCGCGACCAAGAAGCTCAGCAAGCTTCTCTGCAGCTGGACGCAGGGAAAGCTCTGGCTGGAAGCCGGTGCCATCTGGACGGCCAAGGTGGCTCATCAGGATGACCTTTGCGTTGTGGTCGAGAAGATACTGGATGGTTGGAAGTGCAGCACGAACGCGGGTGTCGTCAGTAACAACGCCGTCCTTCAGAGGCACGTTGAAGTCAACGCGCATAAGAACGCGCTTACCATCAACATCTGCATCGCGGACAGTCTTCTTTGTAAAAGCCATGTCACTCCTTTAAATACGTTTCCAACAAAAGAAGGCGCGATCGCGGCAGATGCTGCGACCGCGCCTAAGGCGTCTATGTAACTAGAACTTAAGCAACGAACTTCTCGAAGTACTTAATGGTGCGGACCATCTGAGAAGTGTAGGAGTTCTCGTTGTCGTACCAAGAGGTGACCTGAACAAGAGTGGTGCCGTCGCCAAGGTCAGAGCACATGGTCTGAGTTGCGTCGAAGATGGAGCCGTGGGTCTCGCCGACGATGTCGCGGGAAACGATGTCATCCTCGTTGTAACCAAAGGTCTCTGGGATAGTCTCTGCATATGCCTTCATTGCAGCGTTGACCTCGTCAACGGTGACCTTCTTGTCAACAACAGCATAGAGGTTGGTGAGGGAGCCAGTTGGCGTAGGAACGCGCTGAGCAGCACCAATGAGCTTGCCGTTGAGCTCAGGAAGAACAAGGCCAATAGCCTTTGCAGCACCGGTGGAGTTAGGAACGATGTTCTCTGCACCAGCACGGGAACGACGGAAGTTACCCTTGCGCTGTGGGCCGTCGAGGATCATCTGGTCACCAGTGTATGCGTGAATGGTGGTCATGATACCGGACTTGATAGTTGCGAAGTCGTTGAGACCCTTTGCCATAGGAGCAAGGCAGTTGGTGGTGCAGGAAGCTGCGGAGATGATGTTGTCATCTGCAGTGAGGGTCTCATGGTTAACGTTGAAGACGATGGTTGGGAGGTCATTGCCTGCAGGAGCAGAAATGACAACCTTCTTAGCACCAGCGTTGATGTGAGCCTGTGCCTTGTCCTTAGAAGTGTAGAAACCGGTGCACTCAAGAACAACGTCAACGTTGAGATCGCCCCAAGGCAGGTTGTTAGCGTCTGCCTCCTTGTAAATAACAATCTCGTGACCGTCAACGATGATGGAGTGGTCAGTTGCCTCTACCTTGTGATCGCGGGAATAGTTGCCCTGAGTAGAGTCATACTTCAGAAGATATGCAAGCATCTCTGGAGAAGTAAGGTCGTTGATTGCAACAATCTCGGAACCCTCGTGACCAAACATCTGCCTAAATGCAAGGCGACCAATGCGGCCAAAACCGTTAATAGCAACCTTTACTGCCATACGTAATGCTCCTTTCGGTGACCCAGAGCCATTCTCCGGATTCATTAACATTTAAACCGTACACCGAGTATTTTACCGCACTCGCCGATAACTTATGCATCTTTTTCTAAATCCTGAACGATTTTTTCCAAACGAAGCAGTCGGTGATACATGGCGGACTTGGATACGGGTGGTACAAACGACTCCCCCAACGCTGATAATGACAGCTCAGGGTTATCTTTTCGTGCAAGACAAAAATCTCTGACCGCTGGCGGCAGAGCTCTGAGTCCAATGAGTTTCTCGGCCTTTTCTATGAGCGCTAACTGGTCTGCCGCTGCATTTGAAGAGCGTGTTTGATTTGCCATCTCTGCGTTGACAACTCGGTTGACGTTGTTGCGATAATGCTTTTGCACGCGGGTAAACGCGATAGCACGCGCCATGGTGGGCGCACCAATCTCTCGCAAAAACTTGATGATGTCGTCAGAACTCTTAAGGTAGACGGCATAAATTTCTCTGGTTCGCATGAGTGCATTGGTATGGCGGTTACGATGATTAAGACGCGCCTTGACTCCAATGGATCCCATAAGTTTTACCAGTTCAGTGGCAAATCTTTCTCCCGAGACAGCAATCTCTAAGTGAAAATCTTTTAAGGGATCGGCCAAAAATCCGCCTGCCATAAACGCTCCGCGCAAAAAAGCTCGCTGCGCCTGTTTGGTGCGGATAACGCTTTTAGGAATGCCACTTACCAGGCCTTCTCCCGGTATATAAATGCCAAGAGCGGAAAGTGCTTCTGCAAGCGAATCTTGATTAGAAATCTCAAGCAAATAGTTGCGTTTTTTATGCATGATAGAGCGACGGTACTCAACGGAAGTACCCAGATCAAACAGACGGCGAGAAGAACTAATAACTGTTCGGGCAACCGTGCCAGTCTCGGTAACAATGCGAACGGCAAATTTACCAGGACCATGCATCGATAACGTGCCGGAAACACGAATAAGCGCAGAAAGCTGGGCTAATTCACAGTCCGTCTGAATTTCTGGTACGCTGACCAGCTCATTTTTTACCAGGGCAGTATAGGACATGACAGACTAACTTCTACTCAGCCTGCTGAGACTTCTTCTGAGCCGCATCAAGATCGCGATGGAAAAGCGTTACGCGATAGCCCTGGCTGGTAAGATGCTCTGCGGTAGCACGGGCGATTGCAACACTTCTATGCTGGCCGCCTGTACAACCTACCGCAATAGAAAGCAAACTCTTGCCCTCCTGCACATAGCCAGGCATTACTACATCAAGCAGCTCAAACCAAGATTTAAGGAATTTCTTAGTAGTGCCATGCTGAAGGACAAACTGAGCTACTGGCTCATCAAGACCGGTAAGTGGTCTGAGCTCTGGATCATAGTAAGGATTAGGCAGGAATCGCACGTCAATCATAAGGTCAGCCTCAACGGGCAAACCATTTTTGAAGCCAAAGGAAAACACGCTAACATCCATAAGCTGCTGTTCAGCAAGCTCTGAAAATGCGCGACGAAGACGACTCTTGAGCGTATTAGTACGCATAGATGAGGTGTCTAGGACAACATCTGCCAGCGCTTTTATATCCTGTAGCTGTGCGCGCTCCCTAGAAATTGCAGATGAGAGATTTTCTCCCTCCTGCGCCAAAGGATGACGACGGCGATTCTCGCTATAGCGACGCATAAGCACTTCGTCTGAGGAGTCCAGATACACAATCTTGTAAGTAAGCTCGTGATCTGCAAGAGATTTAAGCGCTTCGGAGATGTCATCAAAAAGACCCTGCGAGCGCAAATCACAGGTAACTGCCAAATGGCGTCCAACACCTGTATTAATGCCCACAAGGTTAGAAAGCTGCAAAATAAGAGCTGGTGGCAGGTTATCAATGCAGAAATAACCCATGTCCTCAAACACATGAAGCGCCTGCGTGCGACCCGATCCAGACATACCCGTAATAATGACAATGTCGGGAATAACTGAAGGTGTAGGATCGTTTTTCTTCACAGGCGCTCCTTAAATACGTGACGAGAAAACCTTACCGCTCCAAGCGTTAATCCTCAAGTGCTGCTGCAAACCAAGAGGTAATTGAAGTTGGATGTGTAATGGCTGTACCTGAAACAACCGCCCAAGCGCCTGCATCAAGAGCATCTTTTGCGTCTTGTGGTGTGTGGACGTGGCCCTCGCAAATAATGGCAATACCTGGGAATTCAGTGGTTGCCTGCTGGAGAAGAGCAATGTCAGGGCCATCATCAAGCGTTGTATCAATAGCGGCCTTGTTATGAGAAAGTGTAGTTGAAACAAGGTCACAACCAGCGGCAACAGAGCGACGGATGTCATCCATAGTCATGCAGTCAGCCATAATCAGCACGTCAGACTCTGTACGCAAAGTTGCAACAGTCTCTTCAAAGGTTCTACCATCAGGTCTTGGACGGTCTGTTGCATCCAGGGCAACAACATCTGCACCGGCGTGAATACAAGCACGCGCATGACGAAGCGTAGGAGTAATGTAGACACCCTCATGACCCTCTTTCCAGAGGCCAATAACAGGAATTTCAACTCTGCCTTTAATGGCAGAGATGTCAGACAAACCCTGGCACCTAATAGCTGCAGCGCCGCCAAGCTCACAGGCGCGAGCAATCTGAGCCATGGTCTCTGGATGCCTCATAGGCTCACCAGGATACGCCTGGACGCTGACAATGAGTTTTCCTTTAAGTGACTCAACAAGCTCTGAATATGCCACGGTATTCTCCTCACAAGAATGTACGTACATTAAAGGTGCGTGTCTTTGCGGCGTGTCTGGATCAGCAAGCCAAGTCAGCAAGCTAAGTCAGCAAGCTAGCCAGTGACTTGGTGCTTCTTACCTAAAGACGCGTCTCTAAATAGCCAGGTAGAACAAGGTTTTCTGCAGCGCCAATAAGAGGGGCTTCTCCACCAAGGGTGCCCTTCACGATAGGCGTTGCTTGAACAGGAGGCATGGCCTGCAGCTTAAATGCAGATGCAAGTGCCTCGTGCCAGTACTTGCC
>JABZHE010000120.1:0-3752 GCA_015259025.1 Atopobium sp.
CACCGAGGCAATTGAGATTCTGCAGGAGGCAGTAAAGGGTGGTCAGAAGTTTGAGTACCCTGTTGAGTGGGGCATTGACCTTCAGACTGAGCACGAGCGCTACCTCACCGAGCAGCACTTTGGAAAGCCAATCTTTGTCACTGATTATCCAGCAGAAATCAAGGCCTTCTATATGCGCCTTAACGATGACGGCAAGACTGTTGCCGCAGCTGACTGCCTTGTTCCAGGCATTGGCGAGATTATTGGTGGTTCACAGCGAGAAGATCGTCTTGAGCTTCTGGAGAAGCGCATTGTTGAGCTTGGTATGAACCCCGACGACTATAAGTATTACTTGGATCTTCGTCGTTATGGCTCTTGCACACACTCTGGCTTTGGCCTTGGCTTTGAGCGCCTTGTTATGTACCTCACTGGTGTGGATAACATTCGTGACGTTATTCCTCATCCTCGTACGGTAGGTAATGCTGACTTCTAAGATTGCAGGTCACAGGCGGTGTAGGGGAGCGCAATTGGCGCGCTAATCTAACCGTCAGGGTTGCGAAGTCTTTCTAGTTGGATTTTTGCGTGCAGGTTATGCATAGCCGTTATGCAAAAACTGCATAGCAGAGATGCGATATAAAAGTTTTTCTCGCCATATACCGATATATTTGCCCGTTGGCAGTAAAAATAGGACGTTCGTGCAAAATTGCGCGGGCGTCCTATTACGCTATAAGGAGCAGGTTTCTGCAGATGACCAGCGGAGGTAAACATGGTAAAGACTTTGGTTCTTGTTAGACATGGTGTATCTGAACGTGGCTCTGAAGACATGAGTCGAGAGCTTACACGTGCTGGTCAGAGGGCTTTATCTGCCAATTATCCTCACATCTTTGGCCTGTTAGGGCCAGAGGGTGAAGAGGCTGAGATTTGGACAAGTCCAGCCCTTCGTGCACTTGAAACCGCGGAGATTGTGGCAGAGGCCCTGGATGCAGAGGGCTTAGAGATTCATGACTCCCTTTACGATCAAGATCTTCCTGCACTTCAGGCAGAGCTTGAGCACGCTGATGCAGAAACACTGATTCTTGTTGGTCATGCTCCATTTTTGGGTTATGTTGCAGAGACTTTGCTGGGATTTGAACTTCCGCTGACAAAGGGTGCTGTATGCGCAATTGACGTACGCGGTTCACTTGGACACCAGCATGAGTGCGTCTGGAAGCAGCTTGGAGATGTTCGCGAGCCTCACGGTAAGCTTCTTTGGCTGGTCAGTGGCCCTTCCATTCAGCCCTGGGAGACACTTGACGCTTTGGATGAGGCATGCGCTCATGCAGCAACCAACTTGGAGGACGCATATGCAGAGTTCCGCGCTCATCCAGAAGATCCTGCGGTAATTTCAGCATTTAGGTTTGCGCTCAGGGGAACTCAGCTACTTACCAAGTTCTTCTCGCCACTTCTTAATGAGGAGGCAGTAGAGATTGCTGAGCCTGTTTATAGGCTGATGCTTGGTGCAACTACGCGCCTTCGTGAGATTGACGGCTTCTCTGATACCGTTGCAGATTTGATGGAGTCCGGAGAGCTTTCTCAAGGCTCCAAGCTGGTCAGTGCTGTCGAGGCAGCTCGCGAGAATGAGCGCGATCGCGTCTGTGAGGCTCTGCGCAAGAAGGCAGTTCGTCGTAGTCTACGCTGTGCTCTGGATGAGCTCTTTGAGCCTGCATGGTCAGATGCAGTGCTACAGGATGGCATCTCGTTTGAGGATGTCAGCAGCCGCTTTGATTACATGCTTGAGACTATTGATGCGCGCCTGTTTGGCCTGGATATGACCAGCTTCTCTGAGGTGCACCATGCAAGGCGAGAAGTTCGTGAAGTTGAGCACATTCTCTTCCACCTCAGTGATATGTTGGGCGAAAAACGCGCAAATTACACCCAGATTATGCAGGATATTGACTCTGAGCTCAGCACTGTTTGCACAGCTCAGCGCAATATTTCTCTGGTCAAAGAGTGGAAAGACTCCATGGACTTCAGAGATGTTACCTCAGACCTCGCAATTGTTTCAGAACATGAAAAAGTTTTGATTGAGCGTGTTATTGAGGGTAGAGAGACTAGTATCCTTAGATAATCACATAGTCCACGTTTGGAGCGCATAGTCGTTTGCGCGGCGTGGATGATGATTATGAGGGAGGATGCTATGTCTGAGAGCATCGAGACTCGCTGCGTGCAGGGCGGTTATCAGCCTGGTTGCGGTGAGCCTAGGCAAGTGCCTATCATTCAATCAACCACGTTCAAATATGACGAGTCGATGCAGCTTGGAGAGTTGTTCGACCTCAAAGCTGCTGGCTATTTCTATTCTCGCGTTCAGAATCCAACGCTGGATAATGTAGCTTCAAAGATTTGTGCTCTTGAGGGCGGTACCGCTGCAATGCTGACTTCTTCTGGTCAGGCAGCAAACTTCTTTGCCGTCTTTAACATTGCTGAGGCCGGAGATCACTTTATTGCGCTTTCCACCATTTATGGCGGCACCTTTAACCTGTTTGCTATCACCCTTAAGAAGATGGGTGTGGAGTGCACGTTTATCTCGCCAGATGCAACTGACGAGGAGATTAACGCAGCATTCAGGCCAAATACCAAGTGCGTCTTTGGCGAGACCGTTGCAAATCCCGCACTGGTTGTCCTTGATATTGAGCGCTGGGCAAAGGCTGCTCATGACCATGGCGTGCCACTGATTGTTGACAATACGTTTGCCACGCCTGTGAACTGCCGTCCTCTTGAGTGGGGAGCAGATATTGTGACCCATTCCACTACTAAGTACATGGACGGTCATGGCTCTGCTGTTGGCGGCGCTATTGTTGATGGTGGTAACTTTGACTGGGCTGCTCACGCAGATAAGTTCCCAGGTCTGACCCAGCCTGACCCTTCGTATCACAACCTTGTATATGCAGATACCTTTGGTAAGGGTGGCGCTTTTATTACTAAGGCAACCGTCCAGCTTATGCGCGACTTCGGCTCTATTCAGTCGCCACAAAGTGCTTTCTATCTCAACCTTGGCCTTGAGTCCCTGCACGTTCGCATGGCTCAGCATTGCAAGAATGGCCAGGCAGTTGCCGAGGCTCTTGCAAACAACCCTAAGGTTGCGCACGTAAGCTACCCTGGCCTTCCAGGCGATAAGTACTACGAGCTGGCTCAGAAGTACCTGCCAAACGGTTCCTGCGGTGTCATCACCGTTGACGTTGCTGGTGGTCGTGAGGCTGCCGAGAAGTTCCTGGGTAACCTCAAGGTCTTCTCCATTGCAACACACGTTGCAGACGCTCGTTCTTGCTGCTTGCATCCAGCTTCTTCAACGCACCGTCAGCTTACTGACGAGGAGCTTGTGGCAGCAGGCATCACCCCAGGTACCGTGCGTCTGAGCTGCGGTATTGAGGGCACCGAGGATCTTATCAACGACGTCGAGCAGGCACTTGCTGCGCTGTAGGTAGACGTTCTATAACCGCTTATGTTTATGGCGAGAAGATCTTGGAATCAGAAGATCTTCTCGCCATGTTTTTGTGAGGAGTACGTTGTTGTGCGGAGCATGTCGGGCGCTGAACTGCGGTTGTTGCGGGCGCGCAGGCTATTGAGCTCGGGAGATGGACTCGCCGTCCAGGTGGTCTTCTGGGCTAGAGAGGTCGGAAGCTGCAAGCTCTGCCTCTGCAAGTTCCGCCTCGGTGAGCTGGGTATCCTCATCTTGGAGCTCAGGTGCATCGTCTGCGTCATCAGCGCCTACACCCCTAAAGTGCTTGCGATAGATG
>JABZHE010000121.1:0-3734 GCA_015259025.1 Atopobium sp.
CAGTTGCATTGCGGACATCCATCTCTGGGATGGTGTCGGAACGGCTGATGTTATCCAGCATCAGCGATTGGCACGAGAACGCCACGCGAGCGTTTTCTGCCTTGCGACCAACGGTAACTGCAGAGCGGAAGGTATTGACGCCGCCGTCCTTGGAGATGGACTTGGTGTCAACGTTTGCCGAGTTGTTGGAGCCGTTGATAATAACCTTGCAGCCTGTATCCAGGTCCTGCGTAGCGCCTGCAAACGTAATACCGGTGAACTCGCAGTTAGAGGAATCGCCGTTCATGATGGTAGAAGGGTAGAGGTAGGAAACGTGGCTACCAAAAGAGCCCGAGACCCACTCCATCTTTGCATTGCTGCCAATGATGGCGCGCTTGGTGTTGAGGTTGTACATGTTCTTGGACCAGTTTTCGATGGTCGAGTAACGCAGACGCGCGCCGTCCTTAACAAAGAGCTCAACAGCTCCTGCGTGGAGGTTTGCTGCGTAGTACTTAGGTGCGGAGCAGCCCTCAATAAAGTGCAGGTCAGCGCCTTCCTCAACAATAATAAGTGTGTGCTCAAACTGGCCAGCGCCCTGAGCATTCAACCTAAAGTAGCTCTGAAGTGGGTAGTCCAGAGTGACATTCTTGGGAACATACACAAAAGAACCGCCAGACCACACGGCATAGTGCAGAGCCGCAAACTTGTGGTCTGAAGGAGGAATCAGCTTGCCAAAGTACTCTTTAACAACGGGCTCCCACTGCGGATCGTGCAGAGCATCCTCAATGGTGGTGTAAATAACGCCCTGCTCAGCAACTTCCTCGCGCATGTTGTGATAGACAATCTCGGAATCGTACTGAGCACCAACACCAGCCAGGCTCTCTGCTTCTGCCTGTGGAATGCCCAGACGATCAAAGGTATCCCTAATATCCTCAGGTACGTCGTCCCAGCTATTTGCCTGCTGAGTTTTTGGCGAGACATACGTGGAGATATGGTTCAAATCCAGACCTGCAATAGAAGGTCCCCAGTTGGTAGCCATCTGGCGCTGGTGATAGGTTTCCAGGGCCGACAACCTCATCTGGAGCATCCACTCGGGCTCTTCTTTTTTCTCGGAAATAGCACGCACAATTTCTGGCGTAAGGCCATCATCGTAGCGCTCGTAACCCTCTTCGGACTTGGTGAAGTCGTAGAGCGAGCGGTCTACGTCAGCGACCTCAGATCGCTTCTTCTCGCTCACTAGTTAGCACCACCCTCATCAGTCTGGTTCTCAAAACGCTCAAAGCCCTCGTGGTCAATCTGATTGATGAGGTCAGCAGGACCGTCTGCTACCAGGTGACCCTTAACCATAACGTGAGTGCGGTCAATCTCAAGGCGCTCAAGAATGCGGGTGTTGTGAGTAATGATGAGCAGAGAGCCGTCACAGGTCTCGCGATAGGCCTGAATTCCCTTTGAAACAACAGAGAGTGCGTCAACGTCCAGGCCGGAGTCGGTCTCGTCGAGAATAGCAAGTTTAGGCTGAAGCAGCAGAAGCTGAAGCATCTCAACCTTTTTCTTCTCGCCACCAGAGAAGCCAACGTTAAGCTCACGCATCAAGAAGCCCTGGTCAAGCTCAAGCTGATCAGAAATCTGACCAACACGCTGACGGAACTGACGAGCGGTCATCTTAAGCTCAGGACGCATCTGTGTGATGGTGCGCAGGAATGAATAAAGAGGAACACCAGGAACCTCAACAGGCGCCTGATAGGAGAGGAAGATGCCTGCAAGTGAGCGCTTATCTGCAGCAAGCTCAGTTACATCCTCGCCATTAAAGATGAGGGAACCATCGGTAATCTTATAGGTGGGGTCACCCATGATGACGCGGCCAAGTGTTGATTTACCTGCGCCGTTAGGTCCCATCAGGACGTGAGCCTGGCCATCGCCAATGCTCAAATCAATTGAATGCAGGATGGATTTCTCCTCGGTACCTGCGGAAATTCCGTTTACACGGAGTAGCTCAGTTGCCATAAATCTCTCTCCAAATATCTCTACGTGCAAGCACGTGATACGTTTGTGACTAGCTAGATGTCAGCTCTAGGGCGAGCAAAACCTTGCGCTAGTGCGATTTTGTGACAAAGACAAACGCCAATGTCACTGACGTTTTTGTCATACCCCAAAATCCGCTAATTCATACTAAATGGTAGGAATTAAAAAGCAACCCTTACATGAGCACTTTTTCACGTTTTCTAGAAAATAATCGGATTTTTTCATAGGTTTCAAAAGTTATGAAAGCTTTTCTGTGCCAGAGTTGTCGCTCACGGGTAAACTAGAAGCGTCTATGTTCTAACAAGGAGGATTCATGGGTCAGAGAATTCAAGGTACCGAAGATCTTTACGGCGGCTATATGCGCTCTTGGGAGCATATGCAAGATGTTGCCCGCCATCTGTTTGGTACTTATGGCTTTGACCGTATTGAGACTCCTGCACTTGAGCAGGTAGATACCTTTGTTCACGGCATTGGTGAGTCAACCGACGTCGTACGCAAAGAGATGTTCCGCGTCTTTTCAGGTGCCTTGCTTGAGGACCTGCTAGCTGCCGGTAATGAGTCCGGTCTTAAGCCTCGCCAGCGCATGGCTATGCGTCCTGAGGGAACTGCTGGTGTGGTCCGCGCTGCCGTTGAGCACAATTTTGTGCCACAGGGAGGAACACCTGCAAAGCTTTGGTACGCCGAGTCAATGTTTAGAGGAGAGCGTCCTCAGAAGGGCCGTCTGCGCCAGTTCCACCAGGTAGGTGTTGAGTGGCTTGGAGCCTCTGATCCAGCTGCCGATGCAGAGTCCATCATCATGTTGATGAAGTTTTACGAGCAGATGGGTTTCTCGCCAGCTGATATGAAGCTCATGATTAACTCCATGGGCGATGCGGAGTGCCGTCCTGCATATCGCGAGAAGGTCAAGCAGTTCATTCTTGATCACAAAGATGAGATGTGTGAGGACTGTCTTGAGCGTGCAGAGATTAATCCGCTGCGTGCGTTTGACTGCAAAAACGAGAGTTGTCACGCGGTCATGAAGGATGCTCCACTGATTTCTGACAACCTGTGTGATGATTGCCGTGCTCACTATGAGCAGGTCAAAGCATATCTTGACGCTGCTGGCATTTCGTACGTTGAGGATCCAACGCTTGTTCGCGGTTTGGATTACTATACGCGCACTGTCTTTGAGGTAGAGATTCCAAACGCTGGCGTTGGCGCTATCGGTGGTGGCGGTCGTTATGACGGTCTTGTTGAGCTTGAAGGCGGAAAGCCAACCCCAGGCGTTGGATTTGCTGTTGGTTTTGAGCGCATTATGCTTGCGTTGGAAGCTCTTGGTGTTGCAGCTGAGCCAGCGGCTCCAAGCTGTGTATATGTTGCTTGCGCAGGTGCTGAGCAGGCTCCTGTTGTATTTGATGCTGTGCTGGCACTGCGTGAGGCTGGCATTAGATGCGAGGCTGATCGCACTGGTCGTTCGCTAAAGGCTCAGTTTAAGCAGGCAGACAAGATGGGTGCAACGCTTTGCGTGGTCATTGGTCCAGATGAGGTTGAGGCTGGCACTGTTACTCTCCGTGACATGGAGTCTCACGAGCAGGTACAGGTACCTTCTAACCAGCTTGTTGCTGAGGTAAAAGCCAGACAGTAACAAATAGGACTGGAAGTTAAATTTAAACCTCTCATGTCTTAGGCATGAGAGGTTTTTGTTTTGTTAGGCAACCTTTACAGCAGGGAGGCTTGTAGTCGCATTCGTTGTA
>JABZHE010000122.1:0-3733 GCA_015259025.1 Atopobium sp.
ACCCTGTGGTGCCTCTGGCTTATCAAGACGGTCAAGAGAAATCTTGCCCTTCTCGTCTACCTCAAGGACCTGAACCTTAACCTCGTCGCCAACAGCCAGGACATCCTCGATCTTCTCGACACGCCCCTGTGCAACGCGGGAAATATGAAGCAGACCGTCCTTGCCAGGAAGGAGCTCAACAAAGGCGCCGAATGGCTGAAGACCAACAACGCGACCAGTGTACTCCTCACCTACCTCTGGAACCTTAACAATTGCCTTGATGCGCTCTGCAGCAGCCTCAGCAGCACCGTTAGTGCCAGCGATAAAGACGGTGCCATCCTCCTGGATGTCAACGGTTGCGCCCGTATCCTCCTGGATACCACGGATAACCTTGCCGCCAGAGCCAATGACGTCGCGAATCTTATCGGTTGGAATAGAAAGCGAGATGATCTGTGGAGCGGTCTCTTTGGTCTCAGTACGAGGTGCAGGAATCTGCTCGAGCATCTTGTTCAGAATGAACATACGGCCCTCTTGAGCCTGGAGAAGTGCGCTGCGCAGAATCTCTGGAGTAAGACCAGTTGCCTTGTTGTCCATCTGCATTGCGGTAATACCCTTGGTGGTACCGCAGACCTTGAAGTCCATGTCGCCGAGGAAGTCCTCAAGACCCTGGATATCAGTAAGAACAACAGTCTTGCCGTTCTCCTGGATAAGACCCATTGCAACACCAGAAACAGGACGCTTCAGAGGAACGCCTGCATCCATAAGGGAAAGCGTAGAACCGCAGGTAGAAGCCATGGAAGAAGAACCATTGGACTCCATTACCTCAGAGACAACGCGGATGGTGTAAGGGAACTCTTCCTCGGAAGGAATGACAGGCAGAAGTGCGCGCTCTGCAAGAGCTCCGTGACCAATCTCACGGCGCTTTGGACTGCCCATACGGCCAGTCTCACCGGTGCAGAATGGTGGGAAGTTGTAGTGGTGAATGTAGCGCTTGCCATCCATTGGCTCAATGGTGTCAAGACGCTGCCACTCGTTGAGCATGCCAAGTGTACAAATGGAGAGAACCTGAGTCTGACCACGCTGGAAAAGACCAGAGCCGTGAACAAGTGGCAGGTAATCAGGCTTGACCATGATTGGACGGATCTCGTCTGCAACACGGCCGTCAACACGCTCGCCGGTCTCAACAACCATGACGCGCATAGCGTGCTTCTCAAGACCCTTGAGCTCAACGGCAATAGCGCGGCTCCAAAGCTCCTGCTCCTCCTCGGTGAACTGAGCCTTAATCTCGTCCATCAGGTCAGCAACCTTCTGCATACGGGACTGCTTGTCAGCGTCCTTAAGAGCAGCACTCATCTGGTCATAGTAAGCAAAGATGCGGTCATGGACCTCAGCGATTGGCTCGTCAAGGATGTACTCGCGCTTGACGATAGGGCCGTTAACCTCTTCCCACTTAGCAATAAACTTCTTCTGCTCCTCGCAGAATGCTGCAATTGCCTCCTGGCCAAATGCCATAGCAGAGAGCATATCCTCTTCGGAGATCTCGTCTGCGCCAGCCTCAAGCATGGAAATGAAGGTTGAAGAGCCGCCAAGCTCAAGATCAAGATCAGAGTGATCGCGCTCTTCGTAGGTTGGGTTAACCAGGAACTCACCGGTATCAGCGTTGCGACCAATACGGACGCACGCAAGTGGTCCCTCAAAAGGAACGCCACCAACAGCCAGGGCAGCAGATGCACCCATGACAGAGATGGTATCAACAGCGTTTACCTGATCAGCAACAAGAGAAGTTGCAACAATCTGAACCTCATTGCGGAAGCCATCTGGGAAGGATGGGCGCAGAGGACGGTCAATCATACGAGCAGTAAGGGTTGCCTTCTCGGATGGACGAGCCTCACGCTTGAGGTATCCACCAGGAACGCGACCAACTGCATACATTTTCTCAATAAAATCAACAGTCAGTGGGAAGAAGTCGTAATCCTTACGCTCCTTGGAAACCACTGCAGTGAGAAGTACGGTGGAATCGCCGCACTTAATGATACAGGCACCAGTTGCCTGCTTTGCGAGCTCACCAGCCTCAAGGGTGTAGTGCTTACCGTAGAGGTCAAATTCGTGAGTTACTTTAGTCATTTCTTTCCTCTTCTATCTCCGTTTGCCCCATTGCAAACGGGCCTCAAACATAAAGGGCGCCAGACGGCGCCCTAAAAAGCCAACTTACTGGATGTTGTCGCGGATACCCAGGGAAGCAATAAGAGTACGGTACTCTTCAATGTCGTTCGACTTGATGTAAGAAAGAAGACGACGACGCTTACCAACGAGCATCAGAAGACCACGACGAGTGTGGAAGTCCTTCTGGTGGGACTTCATGTGGTCGGTGAGCTGACGAATACGCTCAGTAAGAAGAGCAACCTGAACCTGTGCGGAACCGGAGTCCTTCTCGTCCTTGCCGTACTGCTTGATGAGCTCAGCCTTACGATCCTTAGTTACTGCCATAATAAACCGCCTTTCGCGTTGAATACTCCTTGTACTGAGAAGGTAGCCGGCAGTGACTAGCCCCTAAGAACAAGGAAATAACCTACAAGAGGATACCAGTTACTGGTGAACTTTGCTAGTAAAAATACACTTCAGCTAGATACTGAGCAGAAATTCAAATGCTTTAAGGCGCGCTTCAAGGTGCGTAGCCGCCCAAATATGCGCGCTGGTAAGCAAAAAGAGCGCAGTTTCTGGAGCAATCTCGGCAACAACAAGCTGGTCAAAGGTAAGTTTTAGAAGCGACGACAACCACGAGAGCTCAAGTGGAGTTACCTCAATGGCGCCCTCAATCTCATGCGCACAACTTCCACACAATGCACCACCAGCAGCTGGCGAGAAGTACGTCAGGGCTTCATCTCCACAGGCAATGCACGATTCCAGCTCAGGACGCCAGCCTTCGTGTGCCAAAACCTTAAACACATAAGCGGCAACGACAAGATCTAAATGTTTATCGTCATCTACTTCTTCGCAGGCTCTGAGAGCGCGAGAAAGCAGCGGATAGAGAAACGCGTCCTCAATGCCATCAATGCACGAAAGGCGTGCAACTTCGCAGATAGCTGACGCGGCTGCTACCTTAGAGAGATCTCCGCGAAGTGTGGCATGCGGTTCAAGCAAGGTTGCCTCGGACAGGATATCAAGCGAGCGACCTTCTGCCAGCAACACGTCTAGCTCGCAAAACAGTTCAACACGAGCAGCAAAGCGACCGCCTGGCTTTCTGGCACCCTTTGCGACAGCTCGTCGTTCTTCTCCCGAATCAGAAAGCATGGTTAAGATGAGGTCTTGCTCGGCAAGTTTTGTTCTATCAAGCACAATAGCTTTAAGACGCGTGGTCTTTCTACCAGGCACAACTAATCCTCAGTTGAGTAGCCTAAGCGCTTAATCTCGTTGGCATCACGCCTCCAGAGAGGCTGAACGCGAACCTGAAGGTCAAGGTAAACCTTGCGACCAAACAGTTTTTCCAGGTCTTTTCTAGCCTCGACGCCAACGCGCTTAATCATGGAACCACCCTGGCCGACAACAATGCCCTTTTGTCCTTCTCGCTCAACCAAAATGGTGGCAGAAATGGATAAGTGACCGTCCGTTGCTACCTCATACGAATCACAAACAACGGCAACAGAATGAGGAACTTCCTGACGAAGGTTGAGCAGTAACTTCTCGCGAACAAACTCTGCCACCAGGTCTTCTGGCAAGGCGTCAGTCTCCATATCCTCTGGGAACCACATAGGAC
>JABZHE010000123.1:0-3707 GCA_015259025.1 Atopobium sp.
CGTTTGAGGTATTTTCAGCGTCATGTATACGTCTTTTTGACAGATTATCTGACTTAGGTGTGTTTTGAACTGCCTCCCATTTCTCGTGTCTAAGAAATGGGAGGCAGTTCAAAGTTGGCACAGGCGATATGAAAATCTTTTAGACATTGATTCGCACGTATTTTTCGGTGTGCGGTAGAATATTATTCGCAAGCATTTTGTCTTGCACCTGTATGTAAAGTATTGCCAAAAACTTGGTGTTTACCACGTATGGTGCACAAAGTTTGACGCGTAGAAAGGAAGCCTAATGGCTGAAGATCAGTACATGCACCTTGTTATTGTTCGCCACGGTGAGTCTGAGTGGAACAAACTCAACCTGTTCACTGGTTGGACTGACGTTGACCTTACCGAGACCGGTCACGAGGAGGCAGCAGCTGGCGGCCGTGCTCTCAAAGAGGCTGGCTATGACTTTGATGTTTGCTACACCTCTCTGCTCAAGCGTGCTATTCACACTCTGAATCATGTTCTTGATGAGCTTGACCGTAACTGGCTTCCTGTTCATAAGACCTGGCGTCTGAACGAGCGCCACTATGGTGCACTTCAGGGCCTCAACAAGGCCGATGCAGCTGCTGAGCACGGCGAGGAGCAGGTAAAGATTTGGCGTCGTTCCTTTGATGTCCAGCCACCAGCTCTTGAGCCAGGCGACGAGCGTGATCCTCACGTTCAGGAAATGTTCCGCGATGTTCCAGCAGAGGATCTTCCTTACACCGAGTGCTTGAAGGACACCATTGCACGCGCATGGCCTTACTTTGAGCAGGAGATTAAGCCACAGCTTGAGGCAGGTAAGCGTGTTCTTATTGCTGCACACGGCAACAGCCTTCGCGCTCTTGTTATGCAGTTTGAGCACCTCACTCCAGAAGAGATTCTTGAGGTCAACATCCCAACTGGCATTCCTTGCGCATACACTTTTGACAAGGACTGGAACATTGTAGACAAGCACTATATTGGCGATCCAGCTGTCATCGAGGCAAAGATTAACGCTGTTGCTAACCAGGGCAAAGCTAAATAAGCTGTTTGCTAACACGCTCTATTGTTAAGCAGAACGGGGTGGTTTAAAACCGCCCCGTTCTTCTAAATTAAATTGACCAAATCGCTGCTTATATTTTTCTATTCAAATCATCAATAGAATCCTGTAAACCATCAAGTTTCTTGAGATAGTGAGAAAGCCAAATAAAAGCCTTTCGTCCACAGTAAAACATGACGGATAAGATTAGAAAAAGAACAATAAGAATTATTATCTCTGGTGCTCCCATAAACTCATACTCCTAAATAATCAAAAGCCCACTATTGAGGTAATTAATTCATGTCCAGAAATATCATTCCACAGGGCATTTGATGTATAAGCAAAAAAATTGTTAGAACCTAGAAATTTCATTTTTAGATGGTAGATATGTTCTACTGGCAATAAAAGAACTAGTCATCTTCATCACCTCTTTTAGTTATTTATACCACTAATTAATTCAAATAAAAAGAAAGAACAGTCTATAAAATGACATTCTCTATAAATAAAAACATATTAAAAACTAAACGAATACGCCCGCAGTAATAAAACCCACATTGAATAGTGTTACGATGTACCGCCGAGAAAAGAAGGGATTAAATGTTTAAAAGAGAGCTCAACGCAAAACTTGTTCTTTCTGTAATTGCAACAGGAATTATGTCCTTCTCGGGAGTTGTCGTAGAAACTGCCATGAACGTGACGTTTCCAACGTTGATGGAGGAATTCTCTATTGGCACCTCGACGGTACAATGGATGACCACCTCGTACCTTTTGATTCTTGCCATTATCATGCCTATGTCGTCGTTTTTAAACAGACGATTCAAAACTAAAAGCATCTTTACCGTAGCCATGATCTTCTATATCAGCGGCATTCTCTGTGGATTTGCTGCTCCAACGTTTATGTTATTGCTGCTTGGCCGCATTTTAGAAGGAATTGGCACCGGTCTGGCGCTACCACTGATGTTCAACATCATTACTGAGCAGGCTCCACTTAAAAATATGGGTGTCATGATGGGCATCGGCATGCTAGTTACCGCCGTTGCACCTGCAGTAGGACCTTCAGCTGGTGGCTGGATTGCAGAACATCTTGGCTGGCGAATGATCTTTGCTGGTCTTCTCCCCTTCTTGATTGTTGCGTTTGTACTGGGAATCAGTTCAATCCAACAGAGCCATGAGACTGAAGTTATCTCTTTTGATGTCTTTGGATGGCTGCTGCTTACCGTAAGTTTTATTGCGCTTATCTTTGTTATTGACGAGTCCAGCGCGTTTGACCTGCTTAGCATTCCTGTTTTGCTTGCAATGGTGATTTTTGTGGGCTCGCTTGCGCTCTTTGTACGTCACGAGAATTCCTTTAAACACCAGGAGCAATCGGATAAATCTCCAAAAATCCCTATCATTAACCTTGAAGTATTTAGCGAGAAGGGCTTTGTGCTCTCGCTCTTTGCTATTGTTGCTCTGCAATTTATTATTCTTGGTCAGTCGTATCTTCTGCCTAACTTCTCCCAGCTAGTACTAGGTGCAGGCGCTACCGCAGCAGGAGCTCAGATGCTGCCAGGATGTGCTATTGGCGCAGTTATGGCACCAATTTCTGGTCAGATTTTAGACAAACTAGGCGCTAAGAAACCTATTGTTACAGGCATTCTTTGCTGTCTTACCAGCATGCTCCTTTTGCTGCTCTTTGTTCACCAGCTTACCGTAGAAATGATTACGTATATTTTTGCTATCTTTGCCATTGGCCAGGCGCTTCAGATGGGAAACAATTTTACGGTAGCTTTGGAACATCTGCCAGAAGACCGCAAGGCAGATGGAAATGCTGTTATTAACACAATGCAGCAGCTCTTTGGCGCTATGGGCACCAGCGTTATTTCTGGCGTAGTAGCGGCTTCTCAGCTTGGAGCTACAGACTTGGCTACGAGCACCCTTGCAGGAGCTCAAAATGCTCTCTTTGTACTTGTATGCGTAGCTTATATCCCCCTTGTTACCATGGGAATCGTGCTCTTTGTGCTGCCTAAGATGACAGAATAAAGACGCGGCAATGGCATTTAAAAAAGCAAATTAAAAAGCTAGCTATCCAACAACGGATAACTAGCTTTTAATTTAGACGATCGAATAATCAAGCTACGACACAACAGCTGATAATTTCAATCCAATAAACACAGCAACTAGGCACGTTATAACATTGACCGCAATATTCACTCCTGCAGCAGTCCAGTTACCTGCTTGAATAAACGTCAGCGTTTCATTTGAGAAGGTCGAGAAGGTCGAAAGTCCCCCGCAAAGGCCCACGGCTAAGAATAGCTTTACCTGCGGCTGAAGTGGACTTGCAAGATCAAGTCCCGTCACAAAGCCAATAATCAAACCTGCAACTACATTTGCAGCAAACGTACCAACTGGCAGGTTAGGAATCCACTGTTTAAAGAGGACTCCTAACTGCCAGCGGCCTAAACTACCAAGTGCCCCACCAAGAGCAACTGCTAAAGCTTCAATCACAATAAACGCACCTACTCCAGCTCGCGTGAGCCTGTATACAGCTGGTAATACTCTCCGTGCTTGGCAATAAGCTCATCGTGAGTACCACGCTCAATAATGCGACCATGCTCCAGGACCATAATGGCATCAGAGTTTCGAACCGTAGACAGCCTGTGAGCAATCACAAAGACGGTACGGC
>JABZHE010000124.1:0-3692 GCA_015259025.1 Atopobium sp.
GGCGGGCGTAGGCTCGTAGGCGTGGATTTCGGCGCCGGCCTTGGTGATGGATTCTACCTGGCAAAACTCGCCTGCAACGCGAGAAGCCATGTCCTGGATCACGGTGAAGGTGGTCAAGACGAGGGGAGCCGAGGAGTTTTGGTTTTGCGCGGAGCTTGAGCTGGCTGCAGAATCGCGTGGACTACATGCGGCGAGAGAAGCGATGGTAGCCGCAGAGCTTACGCCGAGTAAGGTGAGCACTGACCTGCGGGTTAGGAGAGGATTGCGGGTAGCGTGCGGGTGTGGGTTTGCGACTGCCGGGTTATGCGTGCAGTGATGTTTCATAGTCACTTCCTTAAAAGATATGAGAGCAAGTAGCTACGGGGCTGAAAGCAAAAAACTGATAGCGTGAAGCCAAGAGTTAGGTGTTTGGAGCTACGAGCTCAACGGGTTTCTCGCCATATTGTATTCCTAAAAGTTAGCTTTGTCTAACTTTTGAAATTTACGAGGAAAGAAAAGGGTCTGGTTTGCAGACAAATGTCCAATAGGTTGAACGTGAAATTTAATGTGTCATTTATGTCACATTTTAAGCAAATTATTTTCCTTTAACGCATTGACCATAGGATTTGTGGTTAAAAAATATTTTTTGTATAGAAAATTATGTGAATATGGCTAGAATTTATTTGTTTTCCAATGGTTTGTGCTCATGAAAAAAGGAGAGAGAGCATGGCATTCGATTTTACAGGTAAGTTGGTTCTGGTTACAGGCGGAAGCGCTGGTATTGGCGCTGAGATCTCCAAGGGTATTGTTGATGGAGGTGGACACGTAATCGTTTGCTCTCGTCACGAGGACACTGGCCGCAAGTTTGTCGAGGAGCTCGGCGAGGGTAACTTCTTCTACACAATGGACATTGCAGACGCAGAGGGCGTTAAGAAGACCATTGCTCAGATTCTTGAGGAGTGCGGCGACGTCAACGTTCTTATCAACTGCGCTGGTCGCATTAGCTCCGTTCCTTTCACCGAGGTTGACGACAAAGAGTGGAACAACACCATCAACACCAACCTCACTGGTACTTACAACGTAACTCACGCTCTGTGGCAGCACTTTATTGACCGTGGCGGCGCTCGTATTGTTAACGTTTCTTCCGTCGCAGGCAAGATTGGCGGCGGCCTCCTTGGCACCGTTGCTTATGCATCTTCCAAGGCTGGTATGAACGGCTTTACCAAGGCTATCGCTAAAGAGGGCGGCAAGTACGGCATTTCTTGTAACGCAGTTTGCCCATCTTTCACCATTACAGATATGACCACTGCACTCTCCAACGATGAGGAGAAGTACAAGAAGGTCGTAGGCATCATTCCTCTTGGCCGTCCTGCACAGGCATCTGAGCCTGCACAGATGGTACTGTTCTTTGCTTCTGATGCTGCAAGCTTCGTCAACGGTGAGGTTGGCGACTGCGACGGCGGCATCGTAATGGACTAGGTGATTGTTGATGGCTACAAAAGAACCAATTTCTATTCAGCACCCATTTAAGGCACTGGGCCGTATTCCAGGTGCAAACATTCTGATTCCTCTGCTGCTTGGTGTTTTTATGAACACATTTTTCCCAGAGGTATTCCCAACGCTCGGCAGCTTTACCGCAGCAATGACCGTTAAGGGTACTGCTGCTCTGGTTGGCGCCTTTATGCTGTGCGTTGGCGCAACTATTTCGTTCAAGAGCGCACCAAAGGCAGCACTTCGCGGCGCAATCATCATTATTTCTAAGGTTGTGTTCTGCGTTGCTCTTGGCCTTGCTGTTCTGTTCTTCCTGAACGACAACCTGCTTGGTCTTTCTTCTATGGTCATCCTTGCTGCTTGCTCTGGTGCAAACAACTCCATGTACGCAGGTCTGATGGCCGACTACGGTAATGAGTATGAGCAGGGTGCAGTCGCAATTACTACGCTGGTTGTTGGCCCTCCAGTTACCATGCTTGCTCTTGGTGCAACTGGTCAGTCGCCAATCAACTGGTCTTTGCTTGGTGCAGTTCTGCCAATTATTATTGGTATTCTGCTTGGCAACTTCTTCCCATCCATGAAGAAGATGCTGACCAGCGCGCTGCCAGCAATTATTGTCATGACCTTCTTTGCTATGGGAACCACTATGAAGTTCGATTCCCTCATCATGGCTGGTCCTGCAGGTATTCTGCTTGGCGTTATCTGCTCTGTTTGCGGTGGCTTTATCAACTACTTTGTTGATCGAGCAACTGGCGGAACTGGTATTGCTGGTGTTGCTATTTCTTCCTGTGCAGGTGCAAATGCACTTACACCTGCTGCTATGGCAGAGGCTAACCCAGCTCTGTATGGCGGAGCTGCTCTTGCAACAGCAAACGCACAGGTAGCAGCTGCAGTTATCGTTACTGCAATCCTGACTCCTTTGATCACTGGTTACGTTGCTGAGCACTTTGCTAAGAAAGACAACGCTTCCGAGGAAGTTGTTGAGACTGCTTAATCGCTCTTAAAGTTTCAAGTGCAAAATCCCAGCACCCTTGGGTGCTGGGATTTTTTGTGGCTCGTGCACCGTTGGTTTCTTGTAGAGATGCTCGAATTATGTTGATAGACGGCTGATAAGAGGGCAGCGGATGGCTCAGATTCTTCGCAAACCGCTCAAATAAGTCTCCAAGTGGTAAAAAATCCGTTTAGTTGGAAGTTTCATTTTTCTGCATACAACGTTTGCCCAGATAAAAGTTTTTGGTGCGGTAAAAAATCGTCTTAGTTGGAGATAAATCGGCTAATTTTCATTTTTCATTTCCAACTAAACAGGTTTTTTACCTTTTTCGGCACATAATTTTGAGTACAAAAATTACGTATTCACAGGAATGCATTTTATGACCCGATTATGCAAAAAAGGGTCAGAACGGAACGTTCTGACCCTTAACTTTGTGATAAAACCTACGACCAGGTTTTGCTATAAGTGATTTCTGCAAGTAACCCTAAGCAGCAACTACTTAATCAGGACATTTCCCTCATAGCTGTCATGAACGTCCTGAGGTGTAACGCCCATGTGCTTCTTATAGAGCCTGCTGAAGTAGAACGGATCATTGTAACCAACCGCCTCGGAGGTCTCGCGTACAGATAGACCAGATTGAAGCAGCTGCTGAGCATGGTCAAGACGCTTTGCAATGATGAACGTCATTGGGCGAACGCCAAATGTTTGGACAAAATTGTTGGAGAAGCGCTGAGTACTCATGCCACAGCGTTTAGCCAGACCAGGAATGGTAATTGGATCTGCAAAGTGAAGCTCAATGTACGTGCGAGCCTCGGCCATGCTTTCCTGGACCTTTTGGCTGTTGGTGAGCAGGAACATTGATTTGATGAGCTCGGTTCCGTTGACAATCTGCGCAACACGGTTGTCCAGCGATGGGGTAGTGTTAAGTTTTTCCAGGTCAAGCGTCTTATCAAGAATACGATCGAATCCCTGAGGATCAAATGCGTACGCATTGAAGATTGGGCTGCTGGTATCTCCCTGAACGCCATCATAGTAGATGTTTACATGGTCAAACGAGCGTCCGTAGAGCGTACGATACGTTACGGTCTGACCTGCAGGAGCGTGTACAACTGTGGTTCCTTCACAGATGAATTCCTTGCCGCCAATAGTAATCTCAGCTGATCCAAATACGGGAATAATGAAAACAGAGTGAGCAAGCGAAAAAGTAACTTGGGAGTCAGCAATCTTCTGC
>JABZHE010000125.1:0-3637 GCA_015259025.1 Atopobium sp.
ATCCAATTGGTACAAGGAAAATTGCGCCAATTGCGAATGCGATCATCGCGGGGAATGGTCCTCCACCAAGAACCATCCAGTCGCCTACCAGGAGCACCCATCCGGTACCAATGATCGCACCAAATCCGATGGTAAAGAAGTTGAATAGACTCAACGACTTTTGCATCTCAGGTGCCTCGGCATTTTCTGCCATGTCCCACTCCTTCCCGTAATTACTCGGACGAAGAACTTGATGAGACTATGTTTGCACCCGAAGCGATTTGAAAAAAGGAGTAGCGCCCTCTGGGCGTCAGATAAACCCGTAAGCGTAAAGGCTATAACCGCGAGCGGTAGTTAAATCTTTTTACATCTTTACCAAAATCTAATAACAGTTATGCAATTTTCAAATAGTTAACGTACACAGCTATGTATCAATCTTTAACTCAAATACTTTAAAAACTCTTCTGTAGTGCGTGACATCTCGCCTTTTACACGATGTGTAATGAAGACGTTACGATGTACGGGAGTTTCCAAATGATGTACATCAATATCAAAATTTGTACCTTTTGTTGCCTCAAGTGGCAGCAAACTTACACCAAGACCCGACTCTACCATGGACATAATGGTGAACGAATCCGATGACGCAAATGTCATGCGTGCATTTTTGAGCTGTTTCTGAAGCAGGGGAGCTGTCTCAATATCAACAATAAAGGGCTCTTCAATAAGACGTTTAACAGGAATTGTCTCAAGGTTCTTCTCGTAATGCCCCTTTTGAGAAACAACAATGACCTCATCATGATCAAATAAAGTTGAAGTAAATCCCTGCTCAGTTGCGCGGGTCATAGTAAAACTAATATCCACCTTACCCTTGCTAATAAGACGCAGGGCTTCGCCGTACGTGCACTCGATAACTTCAACTTTGATGTTTGGATGATCAGTCATGTACTTCTTCAGATGACCTGGCAGTGTTCGTGAAAGAAAGCTCGAAGGCGCAGCAATAACAAGGTTGCCCATCTCAATGGCGCTGACGCGATTCACTTGATTGCTCAACTTGCTGTATGCCTGGCACACCTCTTCTGCAACAGGCAAAAGCGTCTTTCCCTCAGGAGTCAGACTTACATAGCCGCCATGTCTGTTAAACAAGCGGACATCCCACTCTTTTTCTAGACTTGCCACCATACGACTAATAGACGACTGAGTGCATCCCAGCTCTTCTGCCGCCACCGTAAAGCTACTGTGATACGCCGCGGAAGTAAAAGCCTGGAATTTGTGCAGGTTGGTCTCCATACTTGGCCCCCATTCAAGTACGTGGCCTAACAATTCATCCTTAAAAATATCATTCTACCTGCAATTTAGTAAATACCGTTTAACGTAAAAAGACCCCGTGAACGGTTTTCACGAGGTCTTACCTTGCAATCTTTATGCAAAAAACTTTCTTAATTGATACTTCACTTTGACAATTGAAGTACCAGGTTGCTCAGTTGCTATGCCTTCAGATAGCGGCCCATAGCAATAGCAGAACCAAAGAGTCCCAGTAGCAGGCCAAGGAGCAGCAAAAGGCCACTCATACCCAGCATGACCGTTGTTGGAATAGCAAAGGTCAAGAAGGTCATGCTTTCTGCCATAACAGGAAGAAGCATGTGGGCTCCAACAACCAAAACGACAATGGCGAGAAGAGCGCCGATAAGTGCCTCAAGCACACCTTCCATAAGGAATGGCCCGCGAATAAAGCTGTTAGATGCACCGACCAGACGCATGATTGCAATCTCACGACGGCGAGCATTAATAGCAAGGCGAATGGTGTTGTTAATAAAGACAAAGGCAACAAACACCAGAAGTCCAACAAGGCCGATAGCGCCGATACGAATGTATGCTGTTACGCTAAACAGGCGCTCAACGGTCTCACGACCATACTGAACATCACCAGATGGATTGCTCTTGTTATCCGCAATTGCTGCAAAAGATGATGAAGAGGCAATGCGCTGAGCAACGTCTTGAACATCCTTAGGGTCCTTGAGTTTGATCACAAGAGATGCAGGAATTGGATTCTGGCCATCAAGAGCAGAAACCGCATCAGAAGCATTGCGATAACTCATGGTTGTGCGGTACTCCTCAAGAGCCTGCTCTTTGCTCTTATAAGTTACAGACTCAACCGTATCCCAGCCTTGAACTTCTTGCTGGAAAGCAGTTACTGCAGCCTGATCTGCGTCATCCGAAAGAAACGCCTGGATAGTAACGCGGTTCTCGACACTTCCTACCATGTTCTCGATAAGAGCTGAGCCAAGAACAAACAGACCGATGATAAACAGGGACAAGAAGATGGTTACGATAGCGCCAAGAGCGGTAGACCAGTTCCTTCTAAAGTGGCTTCCGGCCTCACGCAGAGAATATCCAAAATTAGAGAGCCCCATAGTAGCCATAGCCTCCCTTCTCCTGGTCGCGGACAATGTGACCAGCCTCAAGAGCAATAACGCGCTTGCGCATAGAGTCAACCATCTCGCGATCGTGTGTTGCCATTACAACCGTAGTGCCCGCACGGTTAATGCGGTCAAGAAGCTTCATGATGCCCAGAGAAATTGCTGGGTCCAAGTTACCCGTAGGCTCGTCGCAGATAAGCAGTGGTGGGCGGTTAACCATTGCACGAGCAACGGAAACACGCTGCTGCTCACCGCCAGAAAGCTGATCTGGGTAAGCGTCCATCTTCTGGCCAAGGCCTACCAGACGCAGAACCTCAGGAACCTGCACCTTAATAACAGAACGAGGCTTGCCAATGCACTCAAGTGCAAAGGAAACGTTCTCATAGACGGTCTTATCGGGCAGAAGCTTAAAGTCCTGGAAGACGGTACCAATCTGGCGACGCAGATACGGAACCTTGGAGTTACGCATACGTGTAAGGTCCTGACCAGCAACAATAACCTGTCCGTGAGTTGCCTTCTGCTCGCGCGTAATAAGGCGCAAGAGAGATGACTTACCGGAACCAGAGTGTCCAACTACAAAGACAAACTCACCTGGGTAGATATCAGCGCTGATGTTATCAAGTGCTGGACGGTTTGGCTGCGATGGATACACAAGCGAAGCGTTCTTGAAAGAAATGGTTGGAGTACCAGTACGCTCTACCTTAGGTGCATCTTGAGCTAGATCTGCAAAAAACTTTGCACGATCAAGAGGTGCCTGCTCAGGGTTGTTTTGCTGCTCAGCAGTTACCACGTGTACAGCTTCTGCTCCAGAAGCAAATGGATCAGATACAGTTGTTACAGGTTCAGCAGCCTGGGCCACTGGCACATCAGCAGAAAAGTCCTGAGTTTCAACTTGATCAGCTACAACGTCTTGCTGGTCAAGCTGGTTCAGATCATCCTGAGAAATTACCCCAAAACGGTCATCAAACGAGGACTCCTGTTGCTCATCAGTGCGAAAATGATTAGCCACAGTTGCTCCTTTTCTTACTCCGAAGAGACAGATACAGAATTTATTTTACCAAAAGTGCAGGTATGTTATACGTCACGCAGTTCATCCACAGAAAAACCGCCTCTTCTTTTTGAACTGCCTCCTATTTCTTGGACATAAGAAATGGGAGGCAGTTCATATGCGGGTGATTATGATTCTGCAGCGTGTTAGCGTCGGCTTTTAGGCCTGGCGCACAAAATAGCGCAGCTTTGGT
>JABZHE010000126.1:0-3539 GCA_015259025.1 Atopobium sp.
ACACAACCTCTACGCCTTCGACCTGGTAATCGGCGTTTCTAGAGATGACGATGTTGCGGCGACCTTTAAGCGGTCCGCCAGGGAAGCTCTCCAGTGTCTTTCTGCCCATGACAACTGTGCAACCGCGCGTATGCTCAACAAAGTACTTCATGTCGGCCTTGTTGGGGATGAGAAGGTCCCCGTCGCATCCGATGCCCCAATCGCGTGTTACAGAAACAATTGCATTCATGTGGTTCTCCTGGCAAGTATCGTCTTAAAAGGAATAATGATGTTAGCTTGACTGTCCGATTGAGCGTGCCTGCCGGTCAACCGCGTCCGCAGCAGTAGTCGCGTTTGCGTCCGCAGCAGCAGCCGCGTTTAAACGGCAATCGGAATATTCTTAATCTGTGGACCGTGCTGATAATCTTCGACAATGAGGTCGTCAGTAGTGAAGTCGTAGAAGTTGGTGACATTAGGATTCAGGCTCACCTTTGGTGCATCAAAGGTGGGGCGAGAAATCAATTCTTTAACAATATCCACGTGGCGATCGTAAATGTGAGCATCGGCAATCATGTGAACCAGTTCGCCAGCTTCCATACCGCTAACCTGTGCAACCATCATCAACAGGATTGCGTACTGGCAAACATTCCAGTTGTTAGCGGCAAGAATGTCCTGGCTACGTTGAACAAGCAGCAGGTTAAGCGTTGGTTTATCCTTACCTGGCTCCTGAGTAACGTTATAGATTGCGTTGAATGCGCAAGGGTAGAGGTTCATCTCAGAGAGGTCGGCAAAGGTGTAAAGATTGGTCATAATACGACGGCTGAAAGGATTCTCTTTGAGGTCTTTGAGTACGCGATCCATCTGGTCATAATCGCCGTCAGCATAGTGAGAAACCTGTCCAACCTGATAACCGTAAGCTTTGCCAATTGAGCCAGACTCATCAGCCCACGAATCCCAGATGTGAGAGTTGAGGTCGTTAACGTTGTTGGACTTCTTCTGATAAATCCACAAAACCTCGTCCATGGCGCTCTTGAGAGCGGTGCGGCGAAGCGTCAGCGCAGGAAATTCCTCACGCAAGTCGTAGCGATTGCAGACGCCAAACTTCTTGATTGTGTATGCGGAAGTACCGTCTTCCCAGGTAGGACGGACCTTCTCGCCCTCGGTGGTGGTGCCGTTTTCAATAATGTCGGAGCACATATCAATAAAAATGCGATCTGCTTTGCTCATATTCAATCCTTCAAAATGCCGTTCAAAATGGAACAAACACCTGCTAGTTGCATGTATAGCAAGTCTTTTCCAAACACATTACCAGTTGCTGTCAGTATAAGCGCTGTAAGGGTCGCCAAAAAGCGGGCTAGAGGAAGTCTGATTGCTCGCAACACAAGAACGCCCCAGTCCCGAGAGCATCATAATAACTATAAAAAATAGCAAGCCCGCAGGAAAAGGAGAGCCATCAGGCATCTGCGACGGATCGTTTGGGTCAAAGTCAGGGCCCTCGTCGCCAAATTCATGCCTGTTGTGCCTGGTATCTTGGTTGTCGTCTTTCTTTGCCATCAATCCTCAATCAAACGCTTACACTTTGATGATACCCGTCGTCGCCCAAGGATTTCATGGCGAGAAACCCCTCTTTTAGTCACTCCACATACTCTGCAAAGTATTCTGCACACGACAGCTCATCCACGCTTGTAGCTCGCCTACACCCGCAGCGCTCGCACCCGCGGCTCGCGCTCCCCGCAACCTCTACAGGTGCTGCGACGCAAAGACATCGTTCCAGAACGTGCCAAGCTGCTTGATAAGCTCAATGTCCGCAGGAAGCCACTGCACGTCAAGCAGCTCGTTTTGAGCAAGCCAGCGAAGCTCTGAATGAACCTCTGGATCTGCAACAGGTTCCTCAGACTCGCCAAGTGTGCAGACAAAACAATCCATATGCAGGTCAAAGGTGGGGTAGGAGTAAGTTACCGTGTCGTAGAAAAACGCTGCCTGCACACTACAGTGCAGCTCTTCCTGAATTTCTCGACGCAGGGCCTGCTCGGAGGTCTCTCCAGCCTCAACCTTTCCGCCAGGAAACTCCCAGAAGCCAGCATTATCCGCGTCAGCTCTGCAAGCGGCAAGGATTTTGTTGTCCTTATAGAAGATAGCCGCAGCTACATTGACTGTCTTGGCCTCGGACATGTTATCCCTCCAGTCTGACTGTCGCAAAGACGGTGGAATTCTGGGCATCTTTGAGCACTACCGAGAAACCCGTCTCATCGGTGTATACCTGGGGAGTAATGGTATCGCCCAAGTGCGCCTGGCTTCTGTACTGAACCACAATGCGGCGCAGTTTGTGAGAATAACCCAAGGCCACAAGCGTGTCGACAGCCATGAGCACATACTGAGCATTGTTGACATGCTTGTTTGTATCTAGGTGCTGCTGAGAAACAAGAATAGCTGGACCCTCAACGGCATTTCCCTCAAGTGCAATTTTGCGAGGAGTTGGCGGCAGGTCAACGCGAGGCTCGCCAGTAATGTAGATGCTCTCACTCTCTGGAACGCGCGCGGCCTTGCCCTCTTTAATGTCCATTAAATACCAGGTAGAATCGGCTTTTACGATGTTTGTGCCACTGGCATCATTGATGACAAATGACCTGGACGCTTGAAGACCCTTCATCTGATATGACCAGGTACCCACGCAGATCTTCTCGCCAAATTGAGGGAGTCGGTCAACTTGAATCTGCCAAGTTGCCAGAACCCAAGCGTATCCCTCGCTGGTCAGCTGCTTAAAGCCGCGGCCAATATCTTCAGAATGAAACGTCGAGCAATCCTGCAGGTAGTTCATGACGCCTACCAGGGAAAGTTTGCCCGTCTCATCGCATTCGCTGTATCTAACTCTACTTTCAATGGTGTACATACAAATCCAAACTCGAAATCAGCGTTTGCTGAGGTATTACGGTATGTCGAGAAGCCCGTTTAGTTGTCCCAGGGGAACGAACTTGGCAGGTGATCTTTGACTTTCTGGGTAGTGTCGTCAAACTTTTGCTTGGTTACCTGGACTTTCTGGGAAACCTCTTTAGCCTTTTGAGCGGCAAGAAGGGTTGCAGTTTGAGCGGCTGCATTTGCTTTTTGGGCCGCCGCGTTTGCCTTTTGAGCAGCTTCGTTTGCTTTTTGTGAGGCATTTTGTGCCGCAGCACTTACTTTCTGCGAAGCGCTTTGAGCCATCGCATCAACCTGATGTGATGCGTTATGTGCGGCCTCTTCAATCCTCAAAGATGCATCTTGAGCTGCGGCTTCAACCTTGTGATGGGTGGTTGGTCCATTCCAAAGAAGGCTGGCCACGGTATCCAAAAAATAGAGCGTGACCACAATAAAGGCCATTACAGAGATGGTGTGCCTTGAGAAAAGCATCAAAATATTAAGCATCGCTGGAACTAGTACAAAGACTGAAGTAACCGAAAATGCTCCAAACACAGCGCTGGCCTGGGGACAAATGCGACCATGTAAGTTGAATTTAAACATGGAATAGTCCCACCACTTCTTTTTAAAGCGTCGCTCCAAAAAGAGACCAGTTGAGTATTCAATAA
>JABZHE010000127.1:0-3526 GCA_015259025.1 Atopobium sp.
GTGTTGGAGCTACAGAAGCGTCCTTGTTAATCTCAGACTGGAATGTCTGTGCATAGGTATCAGAAGCAGCAGTTACTACCTTTACAGGAACCTTTGTTTCCTCAGTATACTTAGCTGCAAGATCTTTCCACTGCTGATCAGCCTCAGGCTTGAAGTTTAGAAAATAAACTGAACCTTTTGCTGAATCAGATCCTCCCTGCTTTTGGTTGTTATTTCCTCCACAAGCAACAAGACCCAGTGAGCAAAGAGCTGATGCACTTAAGGTGACAAACTGCCTACGATTGATACCGGACATAAGACTCCTCCTTAGAGAGTGCTCCTAACCCTTTGCTAGGTTGCATCTCTTCTCATGATTTTCATAAGCCATGCTTTGACACACTGTCAAAACAATTTTGCTTACGTCTACAAAGAAAAGTATATTTGTAGTATCAAGTTGTTTAAACAACTCACTTCCGAGCGGTATGAAATTATCGGTAAATGGTATGAAAGGAATCATTTTATGTAACTTTCATTTTATAAAGCTACTATCTAATCAAGAGCAACTTGAACATGCAACTCCAACCTTCAACAGCACGTTAAGGAAAAAATATGCCAAGCGCACGGTTTAATACGATTTATCATGATTTAAAAAATAAGATCTTAGACGGGACATATGCGTATGAGTCCTATTTACCAACCGAGATGGAGCTTACTAAGATATATTCCTGCTCCAGAAACACCGTTCGACGTGCGCTCACACTTCTGTCCGATGAAGCCTTTCTTCAGCCTATTCACGGTAGAGGCGTACGCGTTATTTGGCAGAAAAAGCCAAGTGAGGTTATTGGCTCATTAGAAGGGCTTGAGTCCTTTCAAGAATATGCCCACAGAAACAATCTTGTACCTGAAACAAATGTCATTGTCTTTGAGCACGTTCCTTGCACAGACAGTATTTCTCATCAAACTGGTTTTAAAGAAGGAGAAGAACTTATCCACATTGTTCGAATCCGTAAACTCGACGGATCTTCTCGCCAGATAGACAACGACTACCTTTTAGCATCTGCCGTTGGAAATCTAACCATTGCTGATGCATCAACGTCTATTTATGCATACCTAGAAAACACGCTTCATATGAAAATTCTAAAGAGCAAAAGAACAATCAGTGTTGAACTGGCAACTGAAGAAGACCAGCAACATTTAGAGCTTGGAGATTTTAACTGCGTTGCAGTGGTGGAAAGCCATTCATTCAACTCAAAAGGCGTTATGTTTGGCTTCACACAAACTCGTAGTCATCCAGAAACGTTCTGCTACAAGGTTATTTCAAAAAGATAATCTGCGGTTAAATGTGCAGAATAAATTTCTTCTCTAGTTTGTGGAAAACGGTATAGCCAATTACGAGGGCAAGAACTGCAGAAACAAGGCAGCCTAAAATGGTGCTTGTTGCAGGAAACTTCTGGAAAAGAAGGCAGTCTCTAATAAATGTTACAAAGTGGAACATTGGATTAAAGCGCTCAATCTGAAGCATCCAAGGCGACATGATATTAACGGAGTAAAAGAGCGGTGTACCATACATCCAAGCAGTGGTTACAACGCTCCACAGGTGGATAACGTCTCTAAAGAAGACTGCAAGGGCCGAGAGAAGCATTGCAAGACCGATGCAAAAACAAGCCAGAAGAAGCAAAGCAACAGGTGTGAGCAATGAATAAATTGTCAGCGGAATGCGGAAGACAAGCATAACAATGCCAACAGCAATGAGCGAGAAAAGATAGTTTACAACCGCAAAAAGCACCTTCTGAACAGGGAAAACAACACGATTGATGCGAACCTTCTTAAGCAAGCTAGATGCATCAATAATTGAACGCATTCCCATAGTGGTTGCATCGTTCATCAGCTGAAACGCTGTGTTACCAAGAATAAGATACAGAGGATAGTTCACAACATCCTCGGCGCGGTTACCTAAAAACGTAGAAAAGACAACTGCCATAACGGTCATCATCAAAAGTGGGTTCAAAACTGACCACACAACGCCCAAAATGGAACGGCGATATTTGAGCTTAAAGTCTTTACTTACCAGCTGACGCAAAATGAACTGGTCACGCTGATGTGTTGGATACCATGCATCTCGAGCAGAAACAGCAACAAGACTTGCACTATTAGTATTTGCAGAAACTACGCTTGTGTCCTGCGCATTATTAGTTTGTGTTGAAGACTCGCTCACGCGCTATCCTTTTCTACCGATTTCTGTATGGTTTATCCTAGCACAGACAGACAAAGCCGTTTAAACTTGAAATGTTGTTGAACTGTTTTCTCCACTATTTTATTTTGATATGTGGTGACAAGACTATTTAGTAACAGCGCGCTCAACAGCAGCGCTTGTAGAAATGGTGCAATATGTCTCAATCCCCTCTTGGACGCACGCTTATCATTGCTAATCCGGCTGCTCATAGCGGTAAAGGTGCTGCTGGTGCAGAGTTTGCTCGCCACTTTTTAACCAGCTATTCTGCTGCAACAGACGGATACGAGCTCAAGCTCACCACAGCTATGGGAGATGCGCGTGTCATGGCCGCAGAAGCTGCGGACTTTGATACGGTTGTCGCACTTGGCGGAGATGGCGTCATCCACGAGGTGGTCAACGGCCTCATGACCTTATCGCCAGAGGAGCGTCCAGCACCTGGCATTATCCCTATGGGCTCGGGAAACGACTATGCACGCACCTTGGGCATGAAAATTAACGACCCCGAAGGCGCGTTTGCGCAGCTGGTTCGCGGCAAGGTTAAGCAGCTAGAGATTGGTCGCATCAACGACGTCTACTTCATGGAGACCATGTCGTTTGGACTTGATGCAGCTATTGCAGCCGACACCACAAAGCGCCGCGCGAACAACTCCTCTACCGAGGGCGAGGCGCTCTTCTTAACCTCGGGTCTCAAGTTTATGGCTGCAGGTAGCAAGGGTTACCCTTGCACCGTTTCGTTTGATGGCGAGAAGGACATTGATCTTCAAGCGCTTATCATGGCCTTCCAGATTGGCCCTACGTATGGCGGCGGCTTTAAGGTCTGTCCGCATGCGCAGCCTGACGATGGCCTTCTTACCGTCTGCTACAACACTAAAGTGCCTATCATTCCTCACCTACTGGCTCTGTTTGGCCTGGCAAGGGCTGGTAAACACGTCAACTCCCGCATCATTGAGGAGCGTCACCTCAAGCAAGCAGTGGTAACTTTCCACAAGCCTGTCCCTATTCAGGTAGACGGAGAAGAGCTCCCTTTTGCAGAACAGTTTGTCATTGAGGTAATTCCCGCCGCGCTTTCCGTGATTGTTCCCTAGCGCACCACGTGGCTCACGGGTGATGACGAGCGCAACACGTCGTGTCATGTAGCGAGAAGATCGGTTTTCTCGCCAGAAGTTTTAGCGTTAAAGAAACAGGGGCACCTGCCAGCGCAGATGCCCCTGAATTTGTATCGTGTAGGCTAAGACTTTACGACTAGAACTTAGCGAGCTTCACGCTCAAGCAGAGCCTTAACCTCAGCTGCGGTATCAAGCTCCATAACGCGAG
>JABZHE010000128.1:0-3322 GCA_015259025.1 Atopobium sp.
ACTCCTGGCTCCATCATCGCTGAGCGCCCTCTTAAAGACGGCGTCATTGCAGACTTTGATGTTACTGAGGTTATGCTTCGTTACTTCATCGAGAAGGCCCGTGAGCGCAAATATCCTTGGTCACCACGTCCACGCGTAGTTGTTTGCGTTCCTTCTGGCGTAACATCTGTCGAGAAACGCGCTGTTTTTGAAGCAACTATTCAGGCAGGCGCTCGCCAGGCATTCTTGATTGAAGAGCCTATGGCTGCAGCTATTGGTGCAGACCTTCCAATTGAGGATCCTACAGGTTCTATGGTTGTAGATATTGGTGGCGGTACTACCGAGGTTGCCGTTATCTCCATGGGCGGTATTGTTGTCTCGCAGTCCATCAGAACTGCAGGTGACGAGTTCGACCAGACTATTCTTGAGCATGTTCGTGATGCGTATAACCTCTCTATTGGTGAGCGTACCGCAGAAGACATCAAGATTAAGGTTGGCTCAGCAGCTCCTCTTGCAGAAGAGCTTGACGTTGAGGTAAACGGTCGTGACGTCATGAGTGGTCTTCCAAAGACAGTTCGTATTGAATCAGAAGAGATTCGTCGCGCTCTTGATCGTCCTCTTGATGAGGTCACTAAGGCAGTTAAAGATGCGCTTGATGTGACTCCACCAGATCTTGCCTCCGATCTTATGTACTACGGTATTTTGCTTACCGGTGGCGGCGGAATGCTTCGCGGTCTTGACCAAAGACTTCGTGAAGAGACTGGCGTTCCCGTTAACGTAAGCCCAACCGCGTTAGAAAATGTTGTTACCGGTTGTGCAAAGGTTCTTGAGGCTAACGCATTGTCCGGTGGATTTGTTCAGAGTGCAGGCCAATAAATATGCCATTGTCTCATCAGATCCAGGGTGCTTCAACAGGCCTTGGATCTAACAATAATAAGCATACGGGCGGCCGTAGTTTTATTATTCTTTCGTTGCTTTCAATTGTGTTATTGACGGTCAGCGCTCGTATGGGTACAGAAGGACCGCTCGAGATGGTTCGAGGCGGGTTCTCTACTATTACCATGCCTTTTAGAATGGCGGGTTCTGCTATTGCCATGCCTTTCCAGGGCATTGGTAACATTTTTAGTAACTTAACAGCAGATCAGCAAACGCTTTCTGACCTCAAGGCAGAAAATGAGCAGCTGCGTTCAAGAAATGCAGAGCTAGAAGAGACAAATCAGTCCACGCAGCGTTTGCAGGGTCTTCTCGACCTTAAAAATACCTATAACCTGCAGTCCACAGGTGCTCGTGTTATCTCTGGTTCTACTGACTCGTTCAATAACACTATCGTGATTGACAAGGGAACTTCGTCCGGGCTGGCTGTTGGCATGCCTGTTGTCGATAGCGGTGGCGTTATCGGCCAGATTATTGAGTGTGGTCCTACAACCTCTACCGTTCGTCTTATCACTGACGAGAAGAGCGGCGTGGCTGCTATGGTTCAAAGTAGTCGAGCTCAAGGCATGCTTATGGGTTCTGCGTCAAGACAGATTACTCTTAACCTCATCAACACCAATCAGAAGGTTGCCGTAGGCGATACAGTTGTTACCAGCGGTCTTGGTGGCGTATTCCCTAAGGGCCTTCCTCTGGGTAAGGTTACCAGCGTTGAGGCAGCTCCAGGATCGCTCTATTACACCATTGTTGTTGAGCCTTATGGAAATGTCAGCACTAACGAGGAGGTAATGGTTATCACGTCTCTTTCTGAGGAGCAAAAAGCTACCGCAGATGATATTGCAGAGGCAGATAAGCAAAACACTCCAACAGCAACTAATTCTGACAGTAAGGATAAAGACTCCAAGGACGGATCTTCGGGTTCTTCATCAAGCAACTCTTCTGGCAGCGGCTCTGCCAACAACACAACAAATTCCCAGCAGAATGCAACGGTTGCTGCTCCAACGGGTAATACACAACATAACAGCGGAAGAACAGAGTAAGGGGGATGCATGCAGGTTTCTGATAGAAATAAAAACACACGCAGCATCGTCGTTCTTGCTGTTGTTTGCTTCATTTTGCAGATTATGCTTACACCACAGGTTGCTTTTGGTGGGGGAGTTATCAATTTTGCACTTATTTTCTCAGCAGCTATTGCGCTGAGATATGGTGGTAAAACTGGCGTGATATGCGGCTTTATTGCTGGTCTTATCTATGATTTGACTTCTGCTAATCCTATTGGCCTCATGGCACTCTTGCTTGTGGTCAGTTCTTATTTCATGGGCCAAGAGGTAAGAGACAGAATCTCTGGCAATTTTGGTATCTCTATGGGTTTTGTTGCCCTTCAAACTTTTGGTGTCACCTTTATGTATCAGCTCATTAATTCTTTGATTGGCTCTGGTGGCAACTTCTTTGAGGGGCTGCTGTTTAAGTCTTTCCCCACCATGTTATTTACTCTTTTGGCGGCTCTACCTGTTTTTTATGTGCTTTCGCACTCCCAAAGATCTCACTCTTCTTTGGGTGGAACAACGCTCTATCGCGGATCTCACCGAGCTCCACAGCGCCTTAAATAAGGGGATAGTATGAATTTCACCCTTGTTATCCTTGCTTGTTGCGCTGTCGCAGCAATTGGTCTGATCATCGTATACCTGACCTTTGGTAGAAAAGATTCGCCATTTACCTTTGATATTGGCGGCGGCGCTCCTAAGGCTTCTGGTGGCTCTGATGGCTCTGCCGAGAAAACCCTCTCGTCCAGGCTTATCGGTTTTGCAATTGCCGTCGGTGGTATGTTTGCCGTGCTTATTGGTCGTCTTTGGACTATGCAGCTCTTATCGTCAGCTGACTATACTGAGCAAGCAGAGAGAAACCGTACGCGCACGGTTACCACCGCAGCTCCTCGTGGCCGTATTCTGGACAGAAATGGTGTGGAGATAGTTACCAACAGGCCAAGTCCAACGGTAGTAGCTCGCGCAGACGTTGCTGAAGACTACGTTAAATTGCAGATTCTTGCTAACCTCTTGGGCATGCCCATGCTGGCGGTGCGTAGAAAAATTATGGATACCTCAGATGGTGCTCAGGCACTTCGTACCGTTTCTGTAGACGTATCTAGGCGCGTAGTTGCCTACATTTACGCTCACGGCGCTTTGCTTGACGGTGTTTCAATTGAGGAGCGTACGCAGCGCGCCTATCCAAACGGTTCTCTTGCAGCTCATGTTGTTGGCTACACCGGTACTGTTACGCAAGAGCAGCTAGAAAGTAGTAAAACTGCAGATGGCGGCTTTGTGTATGCCCACGGCGATATCGTGGGTCAAACAGGCGTGGAGTATCAGTACGAGTCTGCACTTCAGGGCGTTCGTGGAGAGCAGACGGTGTACGT
>JABZHE010000129.1:0-3322 GCA_015259025.1 Atopobium sp.
TACCAGCACATCGCTGTGCTCGCCCGCACTTGCTCACCTGCAAGCCTGCCGCCCGCCCGCACGTACACGCACGCCTATGCCCGGCCAGGGCGCACAAAAAAGCCTGGTAGCGGAACGCTACCAGGCTTTTAGCGAAGCTAAGTCTCTAAGCTAGATCTTAGAACTCGACAGGAAGGTCGAAGTAGACGCACTTAAGCAGCTGCTCCATCTCCTCCTGGGTAGGCTTGCGTGGGTTGGAGAGGGTGCAAGCATCCTCGATAGCAAGGCGAGCAACCTCTGGAGCCTTCTCGAAGAACTCCTTCTCGTCGATGATGGAGGTCTCGGACTTGGTTCCGCCCTCGCCGTAGTTCTTGATGCCCTGTGGGATGTCAAGAGCGTCGTTGATGTCGCGAATCTTCTGGACAAGTGCTGCTACCAGCTCGTCCTCAGTGTTGCCCTCGAGGTGCAGGATCTCCTTAGCAATGAATGCATAGCGAGCCTTTGCGCGCTCGTCGCGAGCGTTGAACTGGATGACTTTGCCCAGGTACATAGCGTTTGCGCAACCGTGGATAATGTGACCACCGGAGAATGCAGCGCCGGTCTTGTGAGCCATGGAGTGAACGATGCCCAGAAGGCCAGATGAGAATGCAATACCAGCAATGCACTGTGCGTCATGCATGTGCTGACGTGCCTCTTTGTCACCTTTGTAGGACTTTGGCAGCCACTCGACAATCTCGCGGATTGCGTGCAGAGCATCGCCGTCGGTGTACATGGAAGCAACGGTAGAAACGTATGCCTCGATAGCATGGGTCAGTGCGTCCATACCAGTGTGAGCAACAAGCTTAACAGGCATGCCGTAAGTGAGCTCAGGGTCAACAATTGCGACGTCAGGGGTAATCTGGAAGTCAGCGATTGGGTACTTAACGCCCTTCTGATAATCGGTAATGATGGAGAATGCGGTTACCTCAGTTGCGGTACCGGAAGTAGAAGAAATTGCGCAGAAGTGAGCCTTGGTGCGGAGCTCAGGAAGACCAAAGACCTTGCACATGTCCTCAAAAGTGGTCTCTGGGTACTCGTACTTGATCCACATAGCCTTAGCTGCGTCGATTGGGGAGCCGCCGCCGATAGCAATAATCCAGTCTGGCTGGAACTCGCTCATCTTAGCAGCGCCGCTCATAACAGTCTCGACGGAAGGATCGGACTCGACGCCCTCAATGTGAGCAACCTCAAAACCTGCGGACTTGAGGTCATTCTCGATGTCATCAAGGAAGCCGCCGCGACGCATGGAGCTGCCGCCGGAAACGATAACTGCCCTCTTACCCTTGAGGTTCTTAACCTCGTGACGAGCGCCCTCGCCAAAATACAGATCGCGTGGATTTGTAAAACGTCCCATAAAACCTCTCCTTAACTATGTGCCGCTTCCCTAAGCGGCTAGCGAAGCCATTCTTCGCAATTACTTCTTCTCAACATTTCTATTCTAGCTCATTTTGGACACCTGACCAAAATGAAAGTGTCATTTTATGCAATATCGTTCAGAATATATACACTCCTCTGACAGGATACTGACGCCCATCTGGCGAGAAACCCGTCCACTCCAAACGTTTCCGTCTGCCGTTCACAATCTTCTTACGACGCTCGCGGAGTTGCGCCACACACCTCAATAACCTGCGATATCATTACGTAAGAGAGAAAGGAATCCTGTGGCGTTTGACCCGGTAAAAGAAGACTACCAGCGGCTTATCCTCCGCTTTGCTCGCACGCAAGTCAGCGACGAGGACAGCATTGCTACGCTGATGAAGGACTTCAACTGGCGATTCTCCAACGACCGCAATTCCCTCCCTCAAACCGACGAAGACCGCGCGTTCAATTTGGTTGTACAAGCGGCCGAGATTGTTGATTATCGCCTGCCGTTTGTCGAAGAATCTCAGGCGCAGGCCCTTATCGACCAGGGAAAACGCCTCCTTAACCAGGCAATTCAGCTGGACCCCAATTGTTTTGATGCCCAACGCATGCTCCACGCCTCAAATAGCAGGCTTTTTGACGCCTACTACCAGTTCCTTGTGGAGAAGCTCCCCCAGGTTGAGGCCGTGTGCTACCAGAAGGCGCAAGAGTCCTCGCAGGGGCTTCCCGCCGAGCAGGCAGAACTTGCCCAGCGCCTGGCCATCAACCCCTATAAGCGCTGGTTAGCCACGCTTTCTTCTCGCGCGCTTATCTGCGGCCGCAACAAAGACGCTATTGCATATGGCGAGAAACTCCTCGAGCTTGACGCTGCGGACGCAGCCGATGCTCGTTTTACGCTTGCACTCGCGTACGCAAAACTCGAGGACGAAGACGCCCTCGACAACCTTATGGATCAGTACCGCAAGCTTGATCCGCCTCGCGGGGCAGATGACCCATGGATTTTGCTGGCTCGCTTGGCCATACACTTTAAGAAGCGTGAGTTGGTTGAGGCTGAGCACTACCTTGACCTGCTGATTGAGCGCTATCCTGAGGCAACGCTTTGTTGCTTCGTGCAGAAGGATTTGCCCGAGGGAGAATTCTCTCGTCTCAACGTGCTTCCCTATTCTGAAGACGAGCTCATCATTGCCATCGCAGAGGCCACCGTGCTGCTGCAAGAAGGAAATGACCTGATAGGACGCGGTGTTCTTGGCCGTTGGCTTGCAGATCAAGTTAGGGCAAGGGACCCAAAAACCGTTGAGCTGGCAGAAAAAGAGCTGCAAATGCAGGCAAATGCGTTGTTCGCTTCGGCAGATTCGTTTCCTGGTGGATCCGGCGGCAGCGTGCCCGACGGCCCAGCTGGCCCCGACTTCCCTGGCGGCCCAGTCGGCCCCGGCTTCCCCGACGGTCCACTCGGCGGAGGTCCCGCTGGCCCGCGACCAAGCGGACCGCATATCGACGGGCCAAATAATCCACACTCGGGTGGTGATGCAGAGTGATTAAGCATTCCGCTAACGATATGGTCAGTGAACAGGTAGACCGCCTAGTAACCAAGCATGCGCAAGAAAAGAACATCGTATCTGAGGCTGCTCTCTATGAGTTGAAACTTGCGGTAGAAGCTTCGCCTGAAAACTTCATTGCCGATGAAGAAGAAAAGGCTTTTGCTCAATACGTCAATGTCATTGGCAAGTATCAGGCTGGAATTACTAAAGAAATTGATTCCGATGCTGACTTCTTTGCAAGTCGGATGGATTTGCTTAACTTCTTGCATAATCAAATGACAAATATTATTGAAAACCCAGCTCTTGCTAACACAAGCATTAACCTTGAAGCCCAGCGAATCCTTGCGCAGATCTCCAACAATCATCCTGCAGCAATCCTCAACGACCTGCTAGACCTGCAAAAA